>NZ_JAGIQB010000128.1:0-4969 GCF_017815025.1 Cupriavidus phytohabitans | reverse complement strand
CCGCCTTCCAAATCTCGATGCGCATGCGCTCTTCGGGTTGCTGTTGCCGGTACTTCTTCTTCGTCATCCACCACACCTTACCAAATGGCAAGGTGTTGCACTTCAGATTTGAGGACGCCATGGGTAAGGGGTTGCCGCCAAAGCCAGTAACCGCCCAAAAGGCCGACATGAAACGAAAGAACCTGTTAGTCACTATTGGCTGCGCTATTTTAGTGCTGGGCATTGTGACCTACGTGCGCACCGCTAGAAGTTCGCATCGGATATTTGAATCTGAGGAGGCCAGCGGCGTCGAATTCCTACAGACAGACTTGGTTCAGGTGGCGCGCCAGGACCTGCAGTTGTCGCTGCCGCTGTCGGGCAGCCTGCGCGCGCTGAACCAGGCCTCGGTCAAGGCCAAGGTCTCGGGCGAGGTGAAGCAGGTGCTGGTGCGCGAGGGCGAACCGGTGCGCGCCGGCCAGGTGATCGTGCGCTTCGACCCGACCGAATACGAAGCCCGGGCCGCGCAGGCGCGCGGACAGATGCTGGCGGTGCGCGGCCAGTTCGAGAACTCGCGCCAGACCTGGGAACGCAACCGCGAGCTGGTCGGCAAGGGCTTTATCTCGCAGACCGCGTTCGACAAGTACCAGTCCGACCTGGCGGTGTCGCGCGCCAACCTCGACGCCGCCCAGGGCGGGCTGGCGGTGGCGCAGAAGGCGCTGGCCGATACCGTGGTCAAGGCCCCGCTCGACGGCATGGTGGCCGCCCGCGCGGTACAGCCGGGCGAGAAGGTGTCGCCGGATACGCGCCTGGTCGACGTGGTCGACCTGCGCGTGGTGGAACTCGAAGCGCCGATCCCGATGGCCGACGTGGCGCGCGCCGCGGTGGGGCAGCCGGTGGCGCTGGAAGTCGAAGGCGCCGGCCGCTTTGCCGGCAAGCTGGTGCGCATCAACCCGGCGGTCAGCGAGGGCACGCGCAGCATCATGGTCTATGTCCGCGTCGACAATGCCGACCAGCGACTGCGCGCCGGCATGTTCGCGCGCGGCGCGCTGGTGCTGGGCCAGCGCGCCGGCGTGGTGGCGGTGCCGGTGTCGGCGGTGCGCACTGAGGGCGAGCGCGCCTTCGTCTATGCCGTCGACCGCGATACGCTAGCGGAACGCCCGGTGCAGCTTGGCCTGCGCGACGAAGCCGGCGGCATGGTGGAAATCGTCGCCGGGCTCGACGCCGGCGCCGAGATTGTGCGCAACAACCTGGGCGCGCTGCGCAGCGGCAGCCAGGTCAGGCGCATCAAGGCCTGACGGCACAGAGGACGCGCGCCATGTGGTTCACCCGCCTGTCGATCCGCAATCCGGTGCTGGCCACCATGATGATGATGGCCTTCATCGTGGTGGGGCTTTTCTCGTACCAGCGGCTGCCGGTCGACCAGTTCCCGGACATCACCTTCCCGGTGGTGGTGGTGCAGACCGAATACCCGGGCGCCGCGCCGGAGTCGGTCGAGTCCGACGTCACGCGCAAGGTCGAGGAGATCGTCAACACCATCTCCGGCATCGACGAGATCTTTTCGCACTCTTACCAGGGCACCTCGGTCGTCGTCATCAAGTTCGACCTGAGTGTCGATGTCGGCCAGGCCGCGCAGGACGTGCGCGACAAGATCGCGCTGATCCGCCCGCAGTTCCGCGACGAGGTCAAGGAACCGCGCGTGCTGCGCTATGACCCGTCGGACGCGCCAATCTTCTATCTGTCCGTCTCCAATGCGCCGGGCGCCAGCCGCAGCCAGCGCGAGCTGACCACCATCGCCGACCAGATCGTGCGCAAGCGGCTGGAAACCGTGCGCGGCGTGGGCGCGATCAATATCGTGGGCGGCACCAGGCGCGAGGTCGAGATCCGCATCCGTCCGGCGCAGCTTGAAGCGCTTGGCATCGGCGTCGACCAAGTGATGAACGCGATCCGCAACGAGAACCAGGAATTGCCCGCGGGCGAACTGCGTTCCGCGGCGACCGAGACCGTGGTGCAGATCAAGGGCCGCGTGCCGACGCCGGATGCGTTCCGGCAGATCATCGTGGCGCGTCGCGCCGGCCAGCCGGTGACGCTGGGCGAGATCGCCGATGTGCGCGACGGCCAGGAAGAGCAGGAAAGCCTGGCGCTGCTCGACGGCAAGCGCGCGCTGTTCCTGTCGGTGGTGAAGGCGCAGGGCCAGAATACCGTCGATACCGTCGACGGCCTGGTGCGCATGACCGACGAGGTCCGCAGGCTGGTGCCCGCCGGCGTGCAGCTCAACGTCGTCAACGACACCGCGCGCGGCATCCGCAGCAGCGTGAAGGAGGTGCGCTCAACGCTGCTGGAAGGCGCGTTCCTGACCGTGGCGATCGTGTTCCTGTTCCTCGGCTCGTGGCGCAGCACGGTGATTACCGGCCTCACGCTGCCGATCGCGCTGATCGGCACCTTCGGCGTGATGTATATGTGCGGCTTCACGCTCAACGTGATCACGCTGATGGCGCTGTCGCTGTGCGTGGGCCTGCTGATCGACGATGCCATCGTGGTGCGCGAGAACATCGTGCGCCACAACCTGATGGGCAAGGACCACCGCAGCGCGGCGCTGGACGGCACCAACGAGATCGGGCTGGCGGTGCTGGCCACCACCTTCTCGATCGTCGCGGTGTTCCTGCCGGTGGGCTTCATGGGCGGGATCATCGGGCGCTTCTTCCACCAGTTCGGCATTACGGTGGTAGCGGCGGTGCTGATCTCGATGTTCGTCTCGTTCACGCTGGACCCGATGCTGTCTTCGGTCTGGCATGACCCCGACCTGCACGGCACCGGCAACAAGGCCAGCTGGTACGGGCGCACGGTGGGACGGTTGCTGGACTGGTTCTCGGCAAGCATGGACAAGCTCGGCGACGGCTACGCCGGCATGCTGGGCTGGGCGCTGAAGCACCGCCTGGCCACCGCCGTCATCGCCGCCGCGACCTTCTTCGGCAGCTTTGCGCTGGTGCCGCTGATCGGCACCGAGTTCGTGCCCAATGCCGACCTGGGCGAAACCAAAGTTGGTTTCACCACGCCGGTCGGCACCTCGCTCGACGTCACCGAAGCCAAGGTGCGGCAGGTGGAAGCCGCGCTGAAGGCCTTCCCGGAAGTGGCCTACACCTACGCCACCATCAACTCGGGCAACGCCTCGGGCCGCAACAACGCGCTGGTGTCGGTGCGCCTGACCGAGCGGCGCGCGCGCACCCTGACCACCGCGCAGCTCAACCCGCTGATCCGCCAGCGCCTGGCCGGCATCGCCGGCATCACGCTGACCATGGTCGGCATGCCCGATAGCGCCGGCGGGCAAAAGGCGATCCAGGTATCAATCCAGGGCGACGACCTCGACGAACTGCGGCGCCTGTCGCGCGAAGCCAGCGCGCGCATGGCGGCGATCCCGGGCCTGACCGATCTGGATTCGAGCATGAAGGACGACCGCCCCACCATCGAGGTCCGCATCCGGCGCGAGCTGGCCTCGGACCTGGGCGTGGGCGTGGCGCAGATCGGCAATGCGCTGCGGCCGCTGCTGGCCGGCGATGCCATCAGCTCCTGGCGCGCGCCCGATGACAAGAACTATGACGTGCGCGTGCGCCTGCCGAAGGACGCGCGCACCGGCATGGCCGACCTCAGCGCGCTGATGATCGCCAGCAGCCATACCAACGCCGATGGCTCGCCCAGGATGGTTCCGCTGCGCCAGATCGCCGAGCTGGTGCCGACCACCGGCGCCAACCAGATCAGCCGGCGCGACCTGAACCGCGAAGTCGAGCTGACCGCCAACGTGGCCGGGCGCTCGGCCGGCGAAGTCGCGCGCGACGTCAAGGCCGCGCTGGACGGGGTCAACTGGCCGGCCGGCTACAAGTACCGCTTTGGCGGCTCGACCAAGTCGATGAACGAGTCCTTCGGCTACGCCGTGTCGGCGCTGGCGCTGGCGGTGATCTTCATCTACATGATCCTGGCCTCGCAGTTCGCCAGCTTCTTCCAGCCGGTCGCCATTATGACCTCGCTGCCGCTGACGCTGGCCGGCGTGTTCGCGGCGCTGCTGCTGTTCGGCTCGAATTTGAACATGTTCTCGATCATCGGTTTCATCATGCTGATGGGGCTGGTGACCAAGAATGCGATCCTGCTGGTGGACTTCGCCAACCAGGCGCGCCAGGGCGATGTGGACGGCACCTATCGACGCGCGCCGCTGTCGCGCGAGGCCGCGCTGGTCGAAGCCGCGCGCGTGCGCCTGCGCCCGATCCTGATGACGACACTGGCGATGATCTTCGGCATGGTGCCGTTGGCCTTCAGCATGGGCGAGGGCGCCGAGCAGCGCGCGCCGATGGGGCAGGCCGTCATCGGGGGCATCATCACTTCGTCGATCCTGACGCTGGTGGTGGTTCCGGTGATCTATACGTACCTCGATGATTTCGGCGCGTGGTTGCGTCCATTTTGGCGAGACAGAATACCGTCTTCAGCTGCCCATCCGGCTGCAGGTGATTTGCTCTCCACGAAAGGCGGCCCCGAATAAGCGAACGAGCCTGCAAGATGAACTTTACGCGAGATAAGCCCATCCTCTGTGGAGCGTAGTTGTCGTGGACTAACTCCGATTACGAGTCCATATTGGCAGAGGCCATCATCCACGAAAGGTAATGTGCAAAGAATGGCGCACAATTTGGTGCCGGCACCTTGGCAAACAGCGCGTTATAGGTAGCGATGAAATTCGCCATGAACGCATAGGCGGTCTCCAAGGTGCCTGATGCCACGGAGATAAAACCCCCTCGAAAAGCAGTCCAGGGGATTCATGTTCGATTGTTTTACGCGAACCTGGCCAGACCGAAGTTGGCGCAGCTACCTTACAATCGCCTGCGCTTTCGCACATTCATCGTCACTAGCCCTCTTTGGTAGTTCACATGATAGCGCATGGACGAAACCTACATCCTGGTCAAAGGCCGGTGGAAGTATCTCTACCGGGCCGTGGACAAGGCCGGCAAGA
>NZ_JAGIQB010000127.1:0-5002 GCF_017815025.1 Cupriavidus phytohabitans | reverse complement strand
CATTCTCCAACCGCTTCCGCCCTCCATTGTCCTTCATCGAAAGGCGGCGGGGCGACATCTATCCTGACATGGAGGGGCTAGACAAGCAGAAAGCAAAGTACCCGCGGTCCTGCAATGCCCACAAACACGGTAGCAACTGGCCAATTTTCGGTCTCGCGATCAGCCAAACTAAAGAGTTCTTAGAACAGTGCAAACGACTCCGCAAAGGTTTCTTGGCAAGCGACGAGTTAGCAGATATCAAGGCACACCGCTCATCAAACACGTTGCGGGCCGAATTGGCCGCTCTGAGGCCATCTACGCGCAGTGCTGTGTAGATCTGGTAGCAAAAGCGGGCATCGGCACTGCCCCTTGGCACACCAGACATGACGGCTCACCCGCAGTGCGCCCCCGCAGCAATCCCGCATACTGCTACAACTGGGCATTTGGCGGAGATGGAGAGCCCATCGCCATTTGCCTCTGGTACGCGTCCATGGTCGTCAAGGATCGGAGCATTGCGATTGAGCAGAATAGTCTTTCCATTGCCGAGCGATTGGAAGAAGTAACGGAGGACGATGAAGAAGAGCCAGAGACTAGGCTGCGTGCTCGCAGCCAAGCCGAGCGCGCGAGAAACCTAGACGCCAAACTGCGTCTGGCATGGGACAAGAGGCTTCCTATCCGCGTCATCATCGTCGATGGTCAACGAAGACCAGCGGAGTCGTTGGGAAAGCAATCATCTACGGTTGCGCTTCGCACATTGGATAGCAATAGCTGGCGCATTGAAACATACGATAAGGAAACCGGGACGGCCACTATTCGTCGTCTAACCGGACACGAGCCCGCGGCGCCAACTATCGCCGACAAGACGGCAGCACCGGATGTATCCGCACCTGAGACGTCGAAGGCAACCACCCAGTCGGAGGCGGGTCATGGCATAGCATCCTCATCGGAACGCTATGTTGACCAATACACCGTGCATGACGAAGGCGGAACAACCAGACGCGAAGCTACTCGTAACGAATACGAAAGAAGTCGGCTTGTACGCGATTCAGTCTTGCGTCGCGCAGGCGGGGCCTGTGAGCACTGTGGACAGCGGGGCTTCCTACTCCCTTCTGGAGCACTGTTTCTAGAAACGCATCACGTCATTCCGCTAAGCGAAGATGGGCGCGATAACGAGCGGAACGTTGTTGCACTCTGTCCCAATGATCACCGAGAGGCGCACTATGGGTCGAGATCCAGTGAGTTGAGAAAGGCGATGCTGGAGCGCCTCGCTCTTGTGTATCCGGCATGACGGGTCGGCAAGAGCCAGTGCCAGGCAAGAGCACCGATAACCAGGTCGCACTTCGAGGTAGGGATGAAAGATCACGAATTGTGTGCAAGGGGCGCCTGCGGAGCAGTCCGGCTAATTCGCGCTTCTTTTCACGGCAGTCCGGCAAATTCCAGTTCTGAGACGGCCGAGCGGCGACGGCATTAGATGTTAAGTGATTGAATTGTTGGGAATCACAGTCCGGCGAATTCCGGTTCCTCACACGTCCAGGCCACGCCAGCCATTGTTGCCAAGCACTGAGCCGCTGGCATCCTGACTTGGAAGCTCATTCATCAAATAGAGACTGGGGTCATGCATGAGGTGGGCCAATCGGGAAAGCATGCGCCGAACCTGCTTCGCATGCTGAAGGCCTCGCCGTTTCTGGGCTACCCCAAGGACGACACGCCTGCCGACTTCTCGGGCAGCGAAGTGGTGCCGATCACCTTCAGCGCGATCCAGGACGCCTGGAAGCGCGTCAACTGAACGTCCACATGGCCGCAAGCACTACCATCTTTCTCGAAGCTCACTATTTCGGCGAGGACAGCGAGGCGCTGCGGTTGCCGTGCGAGGCGATCGCGGCCATGGCTGGCGGCCTCGTCGTGACCGGCTTGGAACCAAGACAGTTGCGCGCCTTGAAGTGGCGGCCCGACTTCCTGTCCTACTGGGAGGACGGCCAGTTGATTCGCCTGGCCGTAGGCCCATGGGCTGCAGTGGATGCGACCACGGTCCGCTTCATCTTGCGCTGAACCGCACGGAAATCTGAACCATGGGCAACAGCAAACTGGCGGCCCGGTGCCACCTTCCGGCAGAAACCAATGGGAGAGCCTGCCGCACTCGGAGAACGGCATCCTCGGCAGCATCCACGGGCAGTACATCGCCGCTGCGCTGGGCACGCGCTAGGCCCCGCTACGCGCGAGTCGGCAGACCACCACAAGGTGATAGTTGAGGGGGGGGGGCACGCCGGTACCGTCCGGCTGTTTATCGAAAAGAAGCGCGCGCAACATGGAAGGTATACGCACTACTTCTGGTCGGCATACCGGGCAGAAGCTGTAGGCCCTCCCCCGCAGCCGCGCGACATCCCGGACTGATGTCATGGCCAGGCGGTAGCCTCCGGCCGCCCATACTGTCCCAGTTGCACGAATGCATTGGCACGTCGGGAATCGTCTGAACAAAACGGGCACATTCCGTACAAATCGTGTCGCCCCCACTTATGCCACGATCCTCATAACTATTGCTGGGATGATGACCGTGACTACCCAAACACTCCCTCCCACGCCAGCAGCGCCGCGGTACCCAGGGGCTCCGGATTTGAGCTGCCGCATTCGCCAGCTGCCTTTGCCACCGCGCCCTCGTGCACCGGGTGCGGGGATACTTCGACGGCAGAGAAGGAGCTAGCTTGCGGAGATATGCCGGTTTCGGTCACCCACTATGACGCCGTTGATGCCTTGGGGGCGACCCCGCCTCCTACCCGGCCGCGTTTGGAACGCTGGCCGGTTGGTGTGTTTTCTGGTCACCCCCGAAGGAGGGGATGCAGGTGAGCGTTGTGCATGTGACGATTCCCAGCGACAGGTCTGCGAACTGCCTGTCGAAATTTGGAGCCCTTGGCAGGCAGGCAGAGGTGGCGCCGTTTGTTCGGACAGGGGTCCGGACTTTTTAAGTGGAAGCGCTGGGGCAGTCAGGCTGCCGATTTGATTGCTGGCAGCGAGGCGAAGTATGCCTCATCCGGGGTCTGGTCCGCCAGACTGGAATGGGGTCGTCGTTCGTTGTACCAGGTCAGGTAGTTAGCGATAGAGCGCCGCGCATGGCTGACCGAGTCGTAGGCTTTCAGGTAGACCTCCTCGTATTTGACGCTGCGCCAAAGGCGTTCAACGAACACGTTGTCGCGCCAACTGCCCTTGCCGTCCATCGACAGCAGGATGCCGCGGTTGAGCACGGCGTCGGTGAACTCCGTGGCGGTGAACTGGCTGCCCTGGTCGGTGTTGACGATCTCCGGCGTGCCGTATTTCGCAAAGGCCTCCTCCAGCGCCTCGACGGCATGACAGCTCCAACGTGATTGCCACCCGGTGGGCCAGCACCCGGCGACTGGCCCAGTCCACCACCGCTGTCAGGTACACAAAGCCCCGCGCCATCGGGATGTAAGTCGTGTCCAGCGCCCACGTCTGGTTGGCCCGGTCGATCTTCCGGTCGCGCAACAGGTACGGCCAGATCTTGTGCGCCGCATGCTTGCGGCTCGTGTTTGGCCGGCGATACAGCGCCTCGATGCCCATGCGCTTCATCAGCGTGGCCACGTGCCGGCGGCCGACCTGAATGTCTTCCCGCCGCAACAGGCGGCCCAACATGCGGGCGCCGGCGAAGGGATGCTCCAGATGCAGCTCGTCGATCCGGCGCATCAGCTTCAGAACCACTTCGCTGACCGGGCGCGGCTGGTAGTACGCGCTCGATCGGGCAATGCCGACCAGCTTGACCTGCCGGCTCACCGGCAGCGGGTGATCGCGGTCAATCATCGCTTTCCGCTCAGCAATCCCGCTTTGCCGAGCGCGCCTTGCAAAAAATCGTTCTCCAACGTCAATTGGCCGATCTTCGCATGCAGCGACTTCACGTCTACCGGCGGCTCGGCCGTTTTGGCCGCGCCCACATCGAACAGGTCAGAGGCGCGCTCCAATAGTTGCTGCTTCCAGTCCGTGATCTGGCTCGGATGCACGTCATACTGCTGCGCCA
Organism: Cupriavidus phytohabitans; assembly: GCF_017815025.1. NCBI lineage: Bacteria > Pseudomonadati > Pseudomonadota > Betaproteobacteria > Burkholderiales > Burkholderiaceae > Cupriavidus > Cupriavidus phytohabitans. Next base: position 1,002 of record NZ_JAGIQB010000127.1, on the reverse strand, counting down.
GCTCCGCCAGCGTCTTGTCGCCCTTGAGCGCGGCCAGCGCGACTTTCGCCTTGAAGGTCGCCGAGTGGGTCCGTCTGCTTCGTTTCGTCATCTTCTGGGTCCTTTATGCCCGCCATTATGGCCGGCTCAGGCCCCAGCTCTTTCCACTTAGCCGCCTGTCCGAATTTCCGCCGCCACCTCTGGCCAAGGGCTTTCTCTTGTCGGACAGCGCCTGATAGCGACGCCTAATCGCCAGGCACAGACTGGCTCCATCACTTCAGGAGACAGCCATGCCCGGACAAGACATCCACGTGGTCCCCGCTGACGACCGCTGGGCCGTTGAGACTGAGGGCGGCCACGCCCGCGAGACATTCGACACCCAGGACGAAGCGATCGCGGCGGGCAGGGAGCGAGCCCAGCAGAAGCAGGTCGAGTTGTTTATCCACGGCCGCGATGGGCAGATTCGGGAGCGCAATTCGTTCGGCAACGATCCGCGCGACATCAAGGGATAGCCCGGGCAGGAAATGGACCGCCCCCGGTAGTCTTCCCATGCTCTCCGCCGCGCCCGGTGACCACTAGGTAAAGTGGCCGTGTGACTCGCCGGTGGAGCAGGAAGATCCGGAGAGGCATCATGCGATGGCAACGACCCAAGCGAGGGCAAGGGCCAAGCGCCGCGGGACGGCGCCGTCGCCGGCGCTTGAGCGCTATGAACAGAAGCGTAACTTCAGCGTCACCCCTGAACCGGTCGCAGGGCGACAGCGTCGCAAGAAGCCGGCACGCCTGAGCTTCGTTATCCAGAAGCATTGGGCACGACGCCTGCACTACGACTTCCGGCTGGAGCTCGATGAAGTGCTGCTCAGTTGGGCGGTGCCGAAAGGCCCCAGCTACGATCCGGCGGAAAAGCGCATTGCCGTCCATGTCGAGGACCATCCGCTCGACTATGCCGGCTTCGAGGGCGACATACCGCCCAAGCAATACGGCGCCGGATCGGTGATCGTATGGGATCGCGGCACCTGGGTGCCC
>NZ_JAGIQB010000126.1:0-5340 GCF_017815025.1 Cupriavidus phytohabitans | reverse complement strand
TCAGGTCCTGGCCAACCCAACTGACCGGCTCCCTGTTCAATAACCCGCAGGGTGTTGCACTTCGCTCTTGAAACCGCGGGCTTAAAAGTTGGCTAACCAACAGCTAAGTCGACCTCAGGGTCTCTTCTATGGATCTCTCGAATCTACGACGACTCTCCGTAGGTGGTTACTAGATTTCCAAAAAAACAGAAAGTATTCCACATTACCGCGGGGCACAGGGTCTGTCGGTTCAGTTTTCCGAAATTGTCCGATGGCTAGCGTGAATCTGCCAAAGCACTTCTCTATTTCACACACGCTGTGCCAGCCTTAATGATTCAAGTTAATAGGTCAGTGGGGCGACGCGAGGGCGCGTTAGTTGCCAAACGACGTATTTCGACAAAGTGCGAACGGTTTGTCAGTATCGCGACGCGGCCATAGTTCATAGTCAGGGCCACAACGAGTTCGGGAAACCCGCGATTTAGGGGGCTTTCTGGAGTTCTTAGCGACATGGCACGAAAGCTGCGCTAAAGCGGTCGCGCGGACACGAGCTGGCCGATGCGTGCTTTTGAAAGAAGAAGACCATAGGGAAACACCGCAGACTGAGGACATGATCGTGGCCTTGCAAACCATGATCTTCTAGCTTCACCTTCTATTCAAAATGGAGTATCACAATGTCTAACCTTCGGCAAATTGCCTTTTATGGTAAAGGTGGCATCGGCAAGTCGACTACCTCGCAGAACACGCTAGCGGCGCTGAGCGACCTCGGGCAAAGGATTCTCATCGTTGGGTGTGATCCAAAGGCGGACTCGACACGCCTCATTTTGCATGCTAAAGCCCAGGATACAATCCTCTCGCTTGCGGCTGAAGCGGGATCCGTCGAGGATCTTGAACTGGATGACGTAATGAAGATTGGTTACAAGGACATCCGGTGTGTCGAGTCGGGGGGGCCTGAACCGGGGGTTGGCTGCGCAGGCAGAGGTGTTATAACGTCAATCAACTTCCTGGAAGAGAACGGCGCGTATGACGGTGTTGACTACGTTTCCTATGATGTGCTCGGCGATGTCGTCTGTGGCGGTTTCGCGATGCCAATTCGTGAAAACAAGGCCCAAGAGATCTACATTGTTATGTCTGGCGAGATGATGGCGATGTACGCGGCAAACAACATTTCTAAAGGCATTTTGAAGTACGCAAATAGCGGCGGCGTGCGCTTGGGTGGGTTGATCTGTAACGAGCGAAAGACGGACAAGGAACTTGAGCTAGCTGAATCGCTGGCGGAGATGCTAGGAACGAAGTTGATACACTTCGTGCCTCGCGACAACGTAGTCCAGCATGCAGAACTGCGTCGAATGACCGTCATTGAGTATGCGCCAGAGTGCGCTCAGGCAGGGGAGTATCGTGCGCTTGCCGAGAAGATCCATAACAATGGCGGAAATGGCGTTATTCCGACGCCAATCACGATGGACCAGTTGGAGGATCTCTTGATGGCGAAGGGGATTCTGGTGCAGATCGACGAGTCAAAAGTTGGGAAGACTGCGTCAGAACTTACTGCCTAGCCAGGTTTGAACGACAGCCGCCGTGCACGCACGGCGGCTATTTGGGACGAGCATGTTGATTACCTATGGACTACGCGATGACCACGACGGTTGAGGAACGGAAGGCCGCCAACAAGGCCCTCATTGACGAAGTGCTACGGGCTTACCCTGAAAAGATGGGAAAACGACGGGCCAAGCACCTAAGTTCATTCGAGGAAGGCAAGCCAGATTGCGGGGTGAAGTCGAATATCAAGTCGCTGCCTGGGGTCATGACGATTCGCGGGTGCGCGTATGCTGGATCAAAGGGCGTGGTATGGGGCCCGATCAAGGACATGATCCATATAAGCCATGGGCCCGTTGGCTGTGGCCAGTACTCATGGGGATCGCGTCGCAATTACTACGTTGGCACCACGGGCATCGATACGTTCGTTACTATGCAGTTCACCTCTGATTTCCAGGAGAAGGACATAGTGTTCGGAGGTGACAAGAAGCTTGACAAGATCATTGATGAGATACAGCAACTGTTTCCGCTCAACAAGGGGATTTCTATCCAGACAGAATGTCCGATTGGTCTTATCGGAGACGACATTGAGGCCGTCTCAAAGAAGAAGAGTAAGGAGTATGGCGGGCACACCGTCGTGCCTGTGCGCTGCGAGGGTTTCCGTGGTGTGTCGCAGTCACTCGGTCATCATTTGGCAAACGACGCGATCCGAGACTTTGTATTCGATGCTCACTCCAATAAGCGGCTCGCACTTGAATCGACACCCTATGACGTTGCTATCATCGGCGACTACAACATTGGGGGAGACGCGTGGTCAAGTCGAATCCTGCTTGAAGAGATGGGTTTGCGGGTAATCGCACAATGGTCGGGTGACGGTACATTGGCGGAACTGGAGAACACCCCAAGGTCGAAGCTGAATTTGTTGCATTGTTACCGATCGATGAACTACATCAGTCGACACATGGAAGAAAAGTATGGCATCCCATGGGTAGAATATAATTTTTTTGGTCCGACAATGATTGAGAAAAGCTTGCGTGAAATTGCGGGTCGATTTGATGAAGCGATTATGGAAAATGCAGAAAAGGTGATCGCTAAATACCGCGCAGTATCTGATGCCGTCATTGCGAAATATAAGCCTCGGTTGCAAGGTAAAAAGGTGATGCTCTTTGTAGGTGGGTTACGCCCGCGGCACGTTGTAGGGGCATACGAGGATCTAGGCATGGAAGTTATCGGAACGGGGTACGAGTTTGCACACAATGACGATTACCAACGAACGACGCATTATGTAAAGGATGGCACACTCATCTATGATGATGTGACGGGGTACGAATTTGAAAGATTCGTAGACCAGGTGCGCCCCGACCTTGTCGGTTCTGGTATCAAAGAGAAGTACGTGTTTCAGAAAATGGGTGTCCCGTTCCGCCAAATGCATAGCTGGGATTACTCAGGCCCTTATCACGGCTACGACGGATTTGCGATATTCGCCCGTGATATGGACATTGCCATCTCAAGTCCTGTATGGAACCTCGCGAAGACGCCTTGGAAAGATCGAACATGAGCACGGAGATCGCAGTGGCGCATGGGCGTCTAGCGAACGGTTATTTAGAACTTGCATACAGGAGTGAGTGATGCCGCAATCGACTGACAAAATTCTCGATCATGAATTACTCTTCCGGGAGCCGGAATACAGGGCGCTCTTTCAGAATAAGAAGAAGGTGTTCGAGTTTAAGGATCCCGAGGAGAAGATAAGGGAGTTTTCCGAATGGACTAAGACAGAAGACTATAAGAATAAGAACTTCGCAAGAGAATCACTGACTGTGAATCCGGCCAAGGCGTGTCAGCCGCTTGGAGCCGTGTTTGTAGCAAACGGCTTTCACAAGACACTTCCATTCGTTCATGGTTCTCAAGGCTGCGTTGCATACTACCGTTCACATTTCTCGAGGCATTTCAAGGAGCCGACTTCGTGTGTGAGTTCCTCTATGACTGAGGATGCGGCGGTGTTCGGCGGCCTGAACAACATGATTGATGGGCTGGCTAACGCGTACAACCTTTACAAGCCCGAGATGATTGCTGTATCCACAACATGCATGGCGGAGGTGATCGGGGACGACCTCGATGCATTCATCAAGAACAGCAAGCAGAAGGGCAGCGTCCCTGAAGATTACGACGTGCCTTTCGCCCACACGCCAGCATTTGTCGGTAGTCACGTGACGGGTTATGACAATGCGCTACTGGGCATCCTGAAGCACTTTTGGGGCGGTAAGGCAGGGGCGTCCAACCCGTTGGTCCGAACGCCTGACGACAGTGTGAACTTCATCGGCGGCTTTGATGGCTTTGTCGTTGGAAACATGCGCGAAATCAAGAGAATGTTCGATCTGTTCGGCGTAAAAGTGAACATTATCTGCGACCCGTCGGAAACCTGGAACACACCTACGGATGGCGTGTTCAGAATGTATCAAGGTGGGACAACGAAAGAGGAGGTGGAACGCGCACTGAACGCTAAAGCAACATTCGTTTTCCAGGAGTTCTGCTGCGAACGAACAAGTAAGTTTATCGCTGAACAGGGTCAGGATGTCGTGGTTTTAAATGCGCCGGTTGGCGTTGGTGGCACTGACCATTTCCTTATGGAGATTTCACGGGTGACCGGTAAGCCGATACCAGCTGAACTGGAAAAGGAGCGAGGTCAACTCGTAGACGCTATGGCGGACAGTCAGGCAAGCCTCCATGGTAAGCGGTACGCATTGTATGGGGACCCGGACCAGATGCTGGGATACACCCAATTTCTCCTCGAGATTGGGGCTGAACCAAGCCACGTGTTATCGACAAATGGTAACGATGCTTGGGCGGAGAAAGTACAGGCGTTGCTCGATGCGTCACCATATGGTGCAGGATGCAAAGTCTATCCGAAGCGTGACCTCTGGCACCTGCGCTCTTTGTTATTCACGGAGCCGGTGGACTATCTGATCGGCAACACATACGGAAAATACTTGGAGCGCGATGCCGGGACACCCCTCGTGCGGCTCGTGTTCCCCATTTTTGACCGTCACCACTATCATCGGTACCCCACTTGGGGATACGCTGGCGGTCTTCGCATTCTTATGGCGCTACTCGATGAATATTTTGAAGCATTGGACGCTAGCACTATTGCTGTTTCGGAGACTGACTACAGCTATGACATTGTTCGGTGAACGAGCTGCGGAGCCTATCGAAGGTCGAATAGCCAAACGGCTCTTCGTTCTTGCGTGAGGATTTTGAATCGGATAAGCGAGAGACTCGTCTTTGCGAAAGCGAATGAGTGATCGCTCGCTCCGAGCGGCGTTCTACCTGCCGATAGCCATTGAGACGAGCTCTGTTGGGAGGGGGCGCGGTAGTCTTACGTGAAGGCGCTTGTTCAACGTACGTTCCTTAGCCGTTTGTCCGACAGGCTTTCCCTCAGTGCAGGCGTGGTTACGGCGGTGGACGTGTATGCCTTTTGGAGGCGCGGGAATTTATGCGGGCGGGCTCGGACCTGTCCGCATTCTTTATGTGCGAGGGATTTTAAATTCTGTTAGCCTCGTTCCGCAGTAGATCGCTCGCCATACAGAATAGCAAACTGATTCATGGCGGACTTCCAGTCAGGGTGCGAACCGACTTGGCCAGCACGTTGCGCAGCGCCAGCCACAGGAGCTTGCCAGCGGCTTCATTCGAGGGAAGTGCCCTCGGGTTTTGATGATTTTGCGCAGCTGTAAATTCAGGCTTTCGATAGCATTCATAACCGGCATGATAGGAACCGGTGCCCTTCCTCTCCTCACCGCGTAACTTGGTGTATGGTTCGACCATCCGGGACAG
>NZ_JAGIQB010000125.1:0-5491 GCF_017815025.1 Cupriavidus phytohabitans | reverse complement strand
TCTACTCCCTGGTGGCCTAACCGCAGCACCTTTCCGTCCCCCGCTCGCCCCTACCTCCTTATCGCGACGGAACCCCTTGAAGCAATACCGCCACAAGACGATCCCCCACGGCGTCACCCTGGACCGATTGCAACAAGCAGTCAGGATAGGATTGAGGCCAGAGTAGCTGACCAGTTTCTCCGGCGAGCGAAAGCGAGCGATATCGCCGATGGCCGAGATCAACCCGATCGCAACGGTGGTGTTGATGCCGGTGATGGTCAGCAGCACAAACGCCATCGTTTTATTCCCTGTTGCGCCGAATTGAGGAATGACCTGGCCCAATCGGTGCAGGACAAGGGCTGCCAGCACTGTGGTCAGTCCCTTCACCGTGCCGACTACCCCCGCAAGCCACGCGGCTGTCCGCCGTCGGCACGCCCAGACTGCTGCACGCGCCTGAGCTTTTGTTGCGCCGATTGTCGCAGGCGTTGCACGCCCGGCTCGGTGCGCTTTCTCGGTCGCCGCGTCTATCTGGCCATCATCCTGGTGCTGCGTTCGGGCCGTGCCCATTGTTCCCGTCTGGACGAGTTACCGGGCATCGGCTGGGCCACGCTCAAACGCTGGCGCCAGTGGTGGACCGAGACCTTCCCCAACACCTCCGCCGGCCGGTGGCTGCGTGGTCTCATACCGCCAACGCCCGAGCCGTTCATCTTTCGGTCTACCAATCCGGCTTGCTGTGAATGAGCGGGTTTCGTGATGCCGAAACCGTGGGAATTTGAGCAAGAATGGTGATGGACTCGGGAGAGGTTCCCTCAGGGAGCGTGCACGCACGCGCCTGAGGGAAGATGTCGCCTTTATTGTGTCGAGCAATGAAGGAAACCGAGTCAGTGTGCCATGCCCTGCTACCGATCTTATCCGTCTTCACGCGGGCTTCAGCGATCAGGCGGACTTGCAAGGGGTTGGCGACAATCACCTTGCCGACATGACCTGTCAGCACGTTCGCGATGGCGATCGTGTTGCCGGTCGCCTCGAGTACCACGTGGTCGTCGGGCTTCAGCTTGGCAGCAAAGCGTTCCAGCTCGTCGCGTCGCAGTCCGACACGCCCGCCGGCACGTAGCAGGCCGTTCTCCAAATAGGCGATCTCGGCCACCGATCGCGATACATCCAGTCCTATCACTCGCATTGGCGTCTCCCATGGGAAACATCGCAAATGGGAGCCGGTGGGACAGCACGACAACTACGGATTCGCGCTCGCAGCGCAACCGGGCGGGTCGCAGGGGCGGCCAACTACTAACACGAGCTCGCAGCTCAACGTATATGAACGGCCTGCCCACCCGAAGTGCTCCCCGGTGGTCCTGTCCCGGATGGTCGAACCATACACCAAGTTACGCGGTGAGGAGAGGGAGGGCACCGGTTCCTATCATGCCGGTTACGAACGCGATTGAGTCGACCTTCGCGACTGTGCGTCACCGCACGACGCGCACGCGCAACTGTGTGTCACGAGCGACCTTCCTTGGCCTGGCCTTCAAGCTGATCGAGGAAGCCGAGAAAACCTGGCGCCGCATCAACGGTGCCGAACACATCGAACTGCTCTTGAAGGGCATTCCCTTCAAGGACGGTGCCCCGGCGCAAGACAATCCGCCGGATCAGCAGAAACTCGCCGCCTGACGACCGGCCTCGATCAACGTTCGTACACCAGATTTGACTTTATCTCGTGCCACTGCATACAAATGGCAGTGAACGGGACATTCGCGATCAAGTGAAAAAGCGGAAGTTCAGTGGCGGCACACGCAGCGAACTCGGTCGTCAATGCCGTGACACCTTCTCGAGCCTGAAGAAGACCTGTCGGAAGCTGAAGCAAGGACACGGCGGCTGTGGCGCAAGAGTTACTGGACCCGGTGCAGGTTGACAGCAGCGAGATCCAGATCTTGTGCACTATAGTGCGCTGCCAATGACCGGAGGAGTCCATGCACTTGGTCGGGCGCCGCTCCGTATTCTCCGTAGTTCGGATCGAACAACTTCGTGCGATTTCCACTGGTCGCAACGGCGATGGCATGTCCTTCCCCGTTCTGGAATCGCAGACTGACGAGATATCTGGTGTTGCTTTTCGCCAGAGGTTCGGCAACTGCACCCAAGCCTCGGTAGGGAGAGCAATAAATCGTTGTCGATTGGCCAATCTTTCGCAAACCTGCGTCCCTCAAGATCGCTTGCGCACCTTCGGTAATCGGCTCCTCGGCCCCGCTGCGGTGTGCGTGGGCGATAGCGTGGTGATATCGCTCATGCCTCATAGCTGCTGTGTCGTACGCGGCGTTCCCTGGCGCCAGGGTGTCCAGCCGGCTGCTCGCGGTTCCAGCCCCCTTCAAGCGCAGCCATTCCGTAGACAAACCTGCACAGATATTCGCTCTATTGAGGTCAGCTGATGCGACCTGATAGTCCGAAAGGTCGTGGTGAGTACTGTCGCCCAGGGAGTCAGACACTGAAGCAGCAGAATGTCGCGCAGACGTCGTGGAAGACGTCGTGGATGCCTGGTACCTGTCCGAGGGCGTTCGGCTCAATGAAGAACTGATACAGCCGTTGTCCGAGGCCTTTTTGAGGTCCAGCGGTGTTCTCCGGGCCAGCGGACTCGTTGAACGGGGAACGAGAAGAGGCGACGGCTCTATGCTGACCTTCGTGGAAGAAGATGGGCTACGGGGCGGCAAATCAGGCAATTGCCCAGCAGCTCGACGCGGCGTGGCTGCCCGTGTGGATTTTACCGAAACTACCGGCTCGGTACTCCCAGACACAGCTGAGCTGTGAGGCTCGATATGAGTAGTCCTTCTGTTGACCTGCATTGTATTTCCTAAATTTCATTGTTGAGCCGAGATGTTTCTTTGGAGACGTACCGTATGTCGAATACCTGCACGAAATCTGGGGGCGTTTTGCGAAAAGCAAGGGCTACGCCTTTCCACGCTGCAGCGCCTCATGCGACCGCCTTCGAGCGGTCACTGATCTCTGTCCCTAACCCGATTACGTTGCGCCAGCGAGGAACCACTGCAGCACCCCAGCCGTTGCTGACCTTGCGTAGGCAGTCTTGCCGACTGAGCCAGCGCGAGTTAGGACTGCGCCGGCGTCAGATTCCAAGGCAGCAGTGTCTCGTAGTCGTCAGCAGTCTGCGCTTTTGGCAGGAGCTTGAGCGCAGCAACGAGATACCGGTACGGATCAACGCCGTTGGCCTTGGCCGTCTCCACCTGTTGACGGCGGTGTAAAAGCGGCAGTAAATGGCGGCGTTTGGTTGGGTAAGCAAGGGGCCGCATGCGGCCCCTTGCAGTTTGGGTTGGACGGTGCTGGTTAGAACGGATCCTCGAGGCTTTTCCCAGGGGGCGAGCGCTGCTCACTCAGAAGGTCATGCAGCGCGAGCTGGTAGTGCGCGCAGATCCGCTCGCGTAGAGCGTCGATGAGTTCGACGACGGCGAGGGCCTGCTCAGCGGACCAGTTGTCTGGGATCAGGAAGTCGAGGCCGTGGGTGATGCCTGATGGCAGATGCAGACGCGTCATGATGAGCCTGTCAGATTTTCCGTGTGCCAGAGGTCATGAGATTCTTGTAAGAAAAACTGACCGTGACCGTAGCGATGTCCACCAAGAAGACCACGAAACCGAAGGCACCCAAACTTGTTTCCGACGAGCTGATTGACCAGTTGCTGGCCCAGGTCGAGAACAAGGACGCCGAGTCGATTCTCGGCGAATCAGGCCTGGCCGGGCTGCTCAAGAAGCGGTTGGCCGAGCGCATGCTGGCCGCCGAACTGACCCACCATCTGGCTGCTGAGGCCAAGGAAGGCAGGAGCAGCAACCACCGCAACGGCACCAGCCCAAAGACCGTCATCACGCCCAATGGCGAACTGGGACTGGACATTCCACGCGACCGGCAGGCCACCTTCGAGCCGCAGCTGGTGACCAAGTACCAGCGCCGGCTGCCCGGCTTCGACGACCACGTGATCAGCATGTGTATGTGCGCGGCATGAGCGTGCGCGAGATCCAGGGCCACCTGCAGGAACTGTACGGCCTGCAGGTCTCGCCCGAGCTGATTTCCACCGTCACCGGCGACGTACTGACCGAGGTCGAGCAATGGCAGCAGCGATCGCTGGAGGCGATGTACCCGATCGTCTTCTTCGACGCGCTGCGCCTGAAGATCCGCGACGAAGGCACCGTCAGGAACAAGGCCGTCTACCTGGCACTGGGCGTCCGCGCCGACGGGCGCAAGGAAGTGCTCGGGTTGTGGATCGAGCAAACCGAGGGCGCCAAGAGCACGCATCCGCCGCGCATCTTGCTGCTCTATGGTTCGCTGCGCGAGTCATCCTACAGCCGCCTGCTCGTGCACGAAGCTGAACGCATATTGCAGCACTTCGGCGCGGAAACCCGCGTGTTCGATCCACATGGCCTGCCAATGTGCGACAGCGTCCCGGCGGATCATCCCAAGGTGGTGGAACTGCGCAAGCTCTCGGAGTGGTCTGAAGGCCAGGTGTGGTGCAGCCCCGAGCGGCACGGAACGCTGACTGCAGTCTTCAAGAACCAGATCGACTGGTTACCTCTCGAGATAGGCAGCATTCGGCCGACACAGGGACGCACACTCGCCGTGATGCAAGTCTGCGGTGGCTCCCAATCCTTCAACGCCGTCAATGCACTGCGCGTGCTTGGTCGCTGGATGCGCATGGTGACAATCCCGAACCAGTCGTCAGTCGCCAAGGCATACCAGGAATTTGAGGCGAATGGTCGCATGAAGCCATCCTCCTACTATGACCGCGTGGTCGACGTCATGGAGGAACTGTACAAGTTCACGCTGCTGGTGCGCGATCGCAGTGACTACCTGACGGACCGCTACAGCGAGCGCAAGGACGCCGCGCCAGCGGAAGTGGCCGCCTTGACTGCCGCGGCGATGCGCCACGAGAAGGACGCTGAAGTTGGCGATACCGATAGCGGCGAAGTCGAATAACAATGCAAGGATGGCGATGGAGCCAGGCACCGGCGTGATTGCGAGGCTGGGAATCGCCCAGACCCTTGCGTGGGGATCGACCTACTATCTGCCGGCGATGCTCGCGACGCCAATGGCCAGCGATCTCGGCGTCACGCCGCCGACGGTGTTTGCAGCGTTCAGCGTTGCACTCATCGTCTCGGCCTTGATTGGGCCATCCGCCGGAAGGTTGATCGACCGAACCGGCGGCCGGTCGGTCCTGGTGGCGACGAGCCTGATATTTGCACTCGGTCTTGCGGGGCTTGGACTTGCGCAGAGTGCCGTTAGTCTCTTTGCCGCCTGGTTGGTCCTGGGGGTGGGCATGGGCGCAGGGCTGTACGAAGCAGCATTCGCGACCCTCGTGGTGCTTTATGGGGTGATCGTGCTTTCGCTGCAAAATGATACGCCGAAGAGCGAAATCCTCTTTAAAATCAACAATTTGCACACACCGACTGTAACTGCTCAATAACCCGGGGCGAACGGCGGCACCCTGTTCAAGCAGAGCGCAGGAGGCGTTGTTCAAGCAGGTGC
>NZ_JAGIQB010000124.1:0-5496 GCF_017815025.1 Cupriavidus phytohabitans | reverse complement strand
TCCAGCAACAAGACCGCACCATTGATAACCGGCAGCCGCTACCCCGGAGGGCGACCCATGAGCCGACTAGTGCGTAGCGCCACGCTGTCCCGCTATGCCGAGGTCGCCCGATCGGTGGGGCTGGACCCACTGAAGATGGTGGCCGACGCCGGGCTGCCCAGAAGCTGTCTGGACAGCGCAGACAGCCTGATCTCTGCCAGTGCCGCCTGCCGGCTCCTGGAGGCGTCAGCGGCCGCGTCCGGGACCGAAGACTTCGGCCTGCGCATGTGCGAGAGCCGCCGCCTATCGGTGCTCGGGCCGCTCGGCATGGTGGTTCGGGACTCCCCGACCTTGCGCGATGCCCTGAATGCCATGATCCGCTACATCTCGCTGCACAGCGAGGCTGTGGTCCTCAGCGTTGAAGAAAGAGACGGCGCATCGGCCATCTGCATGTCCCTGATGGTCGAACATGGAGGCGTCACGCGCCAGGCCGACGAAATGGTGCTGGGATCGCTTTACCGCATGCTCCGGGAACTCATGGGTCCGGCCTGGCGGGTGCGGAGCATTTGCCTATCGCACGCCGCCCAAGGGATTCGCGCGTCCTACCTCCGGGTATTTGGCCGGGCCGTGGACTTTGGCGGGGACTTCAACGGCATTGTTTGCGATCTCAGGGACATGGATGCCGTGCCGCCCGGCGTCCAGCCGGAATTGGCGCGATATGCGCATGCGTACCTGGACTCCCTTATCGCACGGTCAGACAAATCCATGTCGGAGCGGGTCAGGCGAATGGTGCTGTCTCTGCTCCCTGGCGGACACTGCAGCGTCGACCGGGTCGCGAGCCAGCTCGGCATCGACCGGCGCACGGTCCACCGCAGGCTGTTGCAGGAAGGATCCACCTTCAGCGGCATCCTTGATGAGATCCGTGTCTCGCTTGCCGTCCAGTATCTCGGGCGTTCCGAGCGCTCGGTCACCTACGTCGGCGTGCTACTCGGGTTCTCGATGCAGAGCGCATTTTCCCGCTGGTTCCGAGGCCATTTCGGCTGTAGCCCGAGCGCATGGCGTGGCCGGACTCCGGCAGATTGACCCTGCGCCAGCGCCGCGCGTGGCGGCGAGCGTCTAGCCGGCATCGAGCCGCGCAATCAACTGACCCGCCATCGGCCAGGGACCGTATCCGGACGCTGGGTTCAGGTGTCCAACCTTGCCCAGGTCGACCGTGTCACTTCCCCAGGCATTCGCCAGCTCGATCACCCTCGAAAGTTCACCCAAAGGATCGTTCTGGCTGGTAGCGACCAGGCTAGGAAATGGAAGCCGCTGGCGCGGTACTGGAAGCCATCCGCTGGCCTGGATCGAATCCAGGCTCGGATAGCCATCCGGCAAAGGGCGTTCAAAGTCTGGCGGACATGCAAGCAGCGCGCCTTTGATGCGCGCCACGTGCGCGGTTGTAAGGGCCCAATGCGCAAGCATGATGCAGCCACCGCTGTGTGCGACCAGCAGAACAGGGCCGTCGATGTCCGCCACGGCCTGCTCAATCGCCGCGACACGGTTGGAGCAATCGAGATTCGCGCGCCCCATCGGCGGCACGGTACGCGCCTCGGGTAACCGCTCGGCCAGCAGTGTCTGCCAATGGTCCACAACCTGATCTCGCAGGCCAGGGACGATGAGCACAGTGGATTTTGTCATGGTGGAATTCCGTTTAAGTGCTGCACGACGCGGACCTGTAAAACGGCTTACATCTGAGCTCTAACGACATGTAGGGTTGCAACACTCAACCGATCGTCGGTTCCGGCGAAAGGCGAACGAGCTGCTTGCCGATGTTCTTGCCGGTGAACAAGCGGTTCAGGGCCGCCGGAGCCTGCTCGATACCGTCGGCGATGTCCACCCGGTATTTGAGCTCGCCGTCCCTGACCCACTTCGCCATGACCTCCAGGGCTTCCGGAAATCTCGAGCGATAATCGGAAATGAGGAAGCCTTCGATCCGGGCGCGCTTCATGACCACATTGCGGAACATCTTCGGGCTCCACCAGTCGCCGTTTGCGTTGTAGGTCGAGATCATCCCGCAGAGCGCGATGCTGGCGCCGGGGTTGATGAGCGTCAGCACGGCATCCATCGTGTCTCCGCCCACGTTCTCGAAATCGACGTCGATGCCGTCCGGACAAGCTGCGCGAAGATCGGCAAGCAGGTTGCCGCCCTTGTAATCGACACAGGCGTCCAGGCCGAACTCCTCCCTGACGAGCCGGCACTTGCTGTCACCGCCCGCGATACCCACGACCCGGCAGCCGAGGATCTTGCCGATCTGCCCGGCGATCGAGCCAACGCCGCCCGCGGCAGCCGACACGACAATGGTGTCGCCGGCCTTCGGCCTGGCGATATCGAGCATGCCAAAGTAGGCGGTCAGGCCGGAGTTGCCCAACACGCTCGCATGTGCGTGCAGAGGCAGGCCGTACTCCACGGGAATGCGCCTGCCGGTCTTCGTCACCGAGTACTCTTCCCAGGCCATGCCGCCTTCGACGACATCGCCTGGTTTGAATTCCGGATTGTTGGACTCGACCACCACACCCATGGTCACGCCGCGCATCACGTCACCAAGTGCCACCGGTGCCATGTACTGGTCGATCTGGCTCATCCAGACGCGATTGGTCGGCGCCACCATGAGGTAGACGTTGCGCACCAGCATCTCGCCATCTCCGGGCTCCGGCATCGGGGATTCAACGAGTTGAAGATCATCGTCGGCAATGTCGCCGACCGGGCGCTGACTGAGAATCCAGCGTCGGTTCATTTTCGTCATAGGTACCTCTTCAAAGTTTTCTCCCGGTGCCAAGCCAGGAACCGCACCCGGATAGCCGGTTGTCGCAATGTTGTTCCCGAGTCAACAGGCCACCCTCTTTCCCAGGGGGCAGGTCTGCAATGGCTCGTTGTGATTCCCCAGAATCAGGGAGGGATGGATGCTAATGTGCTGCCTGCTACTGCTTTGCCTCCAAGCGGCGCAGGTCGCGCTCATAGGTAACCTTGGCGCAGGCAAATGCCAAAGCAGCGCCGACCGAAACAAGCGGGATGAGTTGCAGGGCACCAAGCAAGCCGATCTTGTCTGCCAGGACTCCGGTCAGGTAGGGGCCAGGAGCTCCGCCGAGCAGATTGTTGACAAGGGTCAAAATGGCAAGGGCAGTAGAGAGGATTGATGCGTGCACGAGATTCGTGACCATTGCACCCGCAGGTCCCCAGGTCCCCAGGGTAAAGAACACACCGGCGGCGATCACCGCGAACTGGGCGCCTTCAGGCTGCATCCGCATGCCGGTCATCAGGAGTGCGCCTGACCCGAGGCAGTAGATGATAGCGAGTGTCGCTTTGCTTCGAGGCGACTTGCGCCCGATCCAGTCAGTGAAGATCCCGCAGACGGCCATGCCGATCGCGCTGACAATGAGCATCGCCGCGGCAGCCAGAGCTGACTTGTCTGGGGCCATGTGATGGTAGCGATTGAGATAACTGGGCAGCCAGGCGATGATGGCGTAGGCCGTAAATATCTGGAGGGCGCTTCCGACATACGTAAATATCAGTGTCGGGGTACAGAAGAGAGGCTTGAGAAGTTTGGGAAGCAACTCGCGCTCGCCGCTGCGCGACGTACTAACAGGATGGTGTTCGTGGCGTTTCACGCGGGATTCGGTAACGGTGACCGCGAAAATCACGCCAAGCAGCAGACCAAATGCTGCCATGCCGACGAACGCGGTACGCCAGCCAAAGTGGGTTGCCATCACACCGCCGGCGGCCATGCCCAGCACCGAGCCGACCATGCCGGCGGCAGTAAAGGCGCCTGTCAGCGTGGCACGCATGGAAGGAGGAAAAACACTCAGGATGATGGCAAGTCCGACACTGCCATAGCCGGCCTCACCAAGGCCCACGAACAGTCGGGCGATAAGCATGTGGTCATAGTTTTCTGCAAGCCCGCAACCCAGGCTGGCGAGACTCCAGAACAATGCCATCAGCAGAACGCTCCAGGTGCGGTTCCAGCGGTCAGCTACCAGGGCGATCGGAAAGGCCAGCGTGCCGAGCTGTGCGTCGGTTAGATGCCACTCGGCCTTGAGTTGGGGGAAAATGGCATTCAGGACCTGTCTCGACATGAAATCGGAGAGCATCAGGCCGAAAAGCAGGCCGAATACCAGCCATGCAAACGCGCGCGACTTTGACGTTCGCGGCCGGACATCGACCCCAGCATATGAGGCGGCATTCTTTTCCATCATTGGTCCCCTTGTGTCGCCGCGAAAGGCGAGGCGTTACCTGGTTAAACAACTGCGACGAATTGGAAGTGGCACCAGCCTCCCGGCGGGCGAAGCACGAGTGCACCGCCATGCCGGGCCATGGCGTTCGCGTCAGGCGATGCGCAGTTGGCGGTCGGTCAAACCAGGCTTCCGGTTCGGTGCCATGCCGTTGGCTCCCAGCGTCCCGTCGATGCTGTCGTACCAGGTGCCTACGCGGTAGATCTCGCGGCCCAGTTCCTTCGCCACGCGCACGCACTGCTCGATCTGTTGCACCGAGGTCATGCGATTGCCGTGCTGGTCGATGATCGTGTCCTCGATGCCGCAGCGCGGATGCAGGCCCATCGCCATAGCCATCATGTTGAACGGCAGCACGTTCTTCAGCAGCGACTCGGCGGTCAGCGTGCAGCCGTTCGGGGCGCGATGGATGAAGTTGAAGAAGTTGAATGGGTTGGGGCCGTCGAAGCCGCCGCCAATGCCGATCCACGTCAGGTTCAGCGGACCCTTGTAGACTCCCTTGCGCACGAGGCGCTCAAGAGTCTCGAGTGCATGAATACCCGTTAGCTGGAAGTGCGGCTGGATCCCCGATGCGCTCAGGCGACGCAGGTGCTCTTCCACCCATGCCGGGCCAGCCGGCACGGTCATCTCGCGATAGGCTTCTACATATGCCGGATTGGACAGCGAGGTACCCTCGAGATACTCGGGGTACAGCAGTTCCATGATGTTCATCTGCGAGGTGTTGATCGCCACGGTCACCTGGTCCGGCCTGGGATCGAGGTCGGCCAGCATGTGTCGTGTATCGTCGGACAGCCACTTGGCGGCCTGGCCCTCATCTTCCGGCGCGAAGGATATCGAGCCACCCACCTGGATGATCATGTCGGGCACGGCTGCACGCACGCCGGCAATCAGTTCATTGAACTTCGACAGGCGCTTCGAGCCCTTGCCGTCGAGTTCGCGCACGTGCAGGTGCAGCACGGTGGCACCGGCGTTGTAGCAGTCAACGGCCTTCTGGATCTGCTCTTCCATCGTCAACGGAATGTCTTCGGGGAAATCCTCCGGCATCCACTCGGGGCCGTACGGGGCCACCGTGATGACAACCTTGTCCATGTTTTCAGGGTGGAGGGAATCGTCGAAAAACTGCATGGGCTATGTCTCCTATTGGTTTGTCAATATGGGTTAGCGGCGAAGAAGTGTGGAGCCCCGGGTGAGAATGAATGGGCCTGTAGAGCCTGCGGCTGCCGGTTATCAATGGTGCGGTCTTGTTGCTGGG
>NZ_JAGIQB010000123.1:0-5529 GCF_017815025.1 Cupriavidus phytohabitans | reverse complement strand
GAAAAATAGCGAGCCCTTCAGCCTTGTAGAGGCAAGCTTCGCTTTTTGCGCGGCTAGTACTTCAGCAGCCTGTTAGAGCGAAGCGCGTAAGAATACAAATTCCCTGTGGAAACTCCGGATCGATTCTGAACCCCGGCGACCCGCTAGATATCGCCGCGGGCTGTGATGCAGGGTGCAGCGACTCACCGCAATCTGCTGTCTGCCCGCCGCCTCCCCCGATTCGTCCTCAAGGCGCTCCGCCCTGTGGGGTGCCCAGCAATTTCTTCGGACTTAATCCATGGGATGAAGTCGTCAACCCGACTGAGCAGGCGCTTTTGTCTCCGGAGGATCTTCCGTTGTTCAAGGAAGAGCTTGAACTGAAGATGAAGCTGCTTAAGCTCGCCGATGACGCTACTACGTTGGCGAAGAAGCGGGTTCAGTCAAAATTGGCAGACGTTGAGCGCGTCGAAAAGGAACTGAAGAAAAAGGGCAAGAACAACTAAGGGCGCGGATTGGCGGAAGCGGAGACATATGGAATGCTGCCTACATGAAAATTCCATATTTCGAGCGAATCCAGACTACAAGTTGGTGCTGGTAGATCGGCTCAGCGAGCCAGATCGACGCCAACTTCATGAAGCCGACTGCTCCGAAGACCTGTATGGCGCTCTCGTTCCGCAAGGTGGCAGCGCGCAAGGCTGGCGCGCAGTATCATGTGAAACGGCTTTGCTATTCACAGCGCTTCTCGAAGCGGGTCCGTTACCACGCTATGCGCTACGCCGCCTCGGTCACGACCTTGAGCCCACCATAAAGAGGCTTTTGCTGGATGGTGTTCTGCAGATATTGATCAGCAATGAGTTCACGTGTGGTCCGCAGGTGGCGGAACTGTTTGGAACGCTGCGTAGCCACTCGAGCCGGAGTTGCAACTTTGATCTGGCGGTGTCTGCACTTCGGTATGGACAGGAGTTGAGCTGCCTTCCCCAAACCGAACTTGGGCGTCGCCTGTACTCCTATGGCCGGAAGCCGGTGTCCCCCAAGCTTCAAAGGCGGCTCAACGATCCTGCAGCGGTAGCCCGTTTCCTGGGAATTGCTGAGGAAGGCATCTTGGCTCGCTCGCTCCATCGTCATTGGACGCATGTATCGGTCTCACATGGTGCTCTGGAATTCTGGTGGCAGTGGCTTTCGAAATCCGAGCCGCCCCGCGAGACTGCGCAAAGAGCCAGCTTCAAGCTCTATTTGAGTCCTGTCGTGGATGACATGCCAGAAGCATTGGAGACGCTAATCCGCGCACTGGCTCGCACGCAAGGAGTCACCGGTTTCAAGGTTGGTGTCGGACTTTGGGGAATTTCCCGGCCGGACAAGATCGTGGTTTATTTCGCTCAGTTGGATGATCTCTATAGATTTGCCGACCTCCTTCGCACTCGCCTTTCCGGCTGCGCGGCGCACGGTGTTCCGTTTAGCGCCGCGGCTTCGGAGAATGGGCTCCTCTCTTGGGGCGCCGATCCGCCGCATGGCGCCACCAAAGGCGAGCGAACGACAAGCTGGCGAATGTGGGTAACCTGGCGTCTCGCCGAGTATCTTGTTTCGGCCAGGACCGCCGCGCTAAGCACGATGGAGCCTTGGCAGTATGCGCTCGAACGTCTGAGCCTCGCGGGGATCGATACCGACACATGGATTCCGGCCGACGGGATGTGGCCGGCAGCATTGGAAAGGGCATGAACGCGACAACAACGCTTCTTCTCCCCGAGGATGTGGTCGTGGCGCCGGTCGCCAACCTTCCTCCAGATCTGAGTCGCGGTATTGCACATGAGCCCGACGACTTCATTGTGACGCGACCTACCGACGGGGCAGAATCCTTTGTTGTCGATGCAGACACCGCGGCGTTGTTGGCACAGTTCCGTTCGCCGACGACTGTGGTGGATGCAATCGCAAACTTCTGTCGTAAGAACGAACTGGATCCGATGCGCACGCTGGACGATGCGTTCGCCGTGCTAGCGGATCTGGTCGCCGCGATGATGCTGGTGCCCGCTGAAGCGCATTTGACGGAGCCTGTTCCGCGCATTCACAGTGAATGGCAGACCTATCGATACTATGAAATCTACAGAAGGCAGTTCAGCGAGGAGGAGTGCCGGTCGATCGTTTCCCTGCACGCTGGCTACAGCATGGTCGCCAGCAGGATCGATTATCAGTCCGGCGATCCCGTCAGAGACTGCCACTTGTTTTGGGTCCCAAGAAGCGAAAGAACTGAATGGATTTTTTCGCGGCTGTGGGAGGCAGCACAGCGCTTCAACAAGGCATATCAATTCGAGCTCTCGCCAGAGATGGGGATGGCTCAGCTCACTCGTTACACACCGGGGCAGCAATACAACTGGCATATGGATCTGGGCTCCAAGGATGCCAGCGTTCGCAAGATCTCGATCGTTCTGCAACTCAGCGCAAACAAAGACATGGAGGGTGGCGGAACTGAGATATTCTATGGCGATGCGATCGACAACCAGTTGCATGCCGACATAGGCGATGTCGTCGTGTTTCCATCTTTCGTCATGCATAGAGCAGCGATGATTACCGGCGGTGTCCGCTGGACGCTCGTTATCTGGCTGACTGGCCCGCGGCCTCTCAGATAGTCAACGATACTGCCCGCTTCGGCCAATGCTCGTCTTCAAAGAATGGCATGCAGGCGAACTCAGGTGCAGCTAGATCCGCGGCGAGCAGGGCAATGCCGAGGTCGCCATGAAAAAGACTATTCAGCCGATTCGGGGGTAATCCAGGACTCTCGGCGGCACGTTTCGCCAGTACCCGGGCGCGAGCCAGCCACACCGACTCCCCAGTAGACCCATGGAGCCGCAACAACGCATACGCCCGTCCGGCCAATCTACAGCACAGGTCCCCTGGGGCATCGGACGGTCCATCGTAGGCATGCCATGCAGCCATGCGGGCAAGGCGCTCGAATTGGAAGTCAGAGCCGAGCAGTTCATATGCCGTCGTCCAAAGATGGACGTACCCTGCGGCACCATTACACCAACTGGCTGAGAGTATTCCGGTAGTGGCTGTATGGGGGATCTTTCGTGGCCACAACATGCTGCGGCCTGAAGGTTGTCCGAGAGCCGCAAGTTGCTGCAGTCGCTCGACCAAGCGCGGCGGCACTGCGGTGCCAGACGCCTCGCACCATCGCATGGTGGCAAAAAGGAACCCACACCATCCATGAGCCGCGCCCAGCGTCGCCTGCGAAACTTTCTCCAACGGCGGGTGAGCATCCAATTGTGTCCAGATGCCATGCAGCAGTCTCTGCCCCAATGCAAGCAAAGCATCGCACTCGAGATGTGGGGGCATTATGTCCAACAGCATGGCACAACCAATCAACAATCCCGACCGACCAAACGCAACGTCGAGCTGATCGCATAGTTCGCTAGCGGCGAAGTAAGCTTCCAGCGCGTGCTGCTGTGCGACATCATCGCCACGCGCATGGGCAATGAGGGCCTGCACGCAATGAATGCCGCAGGCGTGATGGAACAAGGAGCTCTGCCCGAGGACCTCCGGCACAATGCCACGCTCGGAATTCCAAAAGGTAGCGTTGCTCGATATTGCAGATGCCGCGCGGGTCAGCCACTGGTCAGCGGCAGCAAGTAAGGTTTCGTCGTTTCTGCTACGCGCGATTCTCAGCAAGAAATAGGCGATCCCTGCCGCGCCGTAAGTGATCGATCCTGTCGGTGCTTCTAACCCGTCGCGGTACAAGCGCCCGGGTACGCGGAAGCGGTTGAGCACATTGTCCAGCAGTATCTGCGACGGGTCGTTGCTGAGAGCGTATGGCGGGATTACGAGCTGTTTTCGCGCCGAAGCCTGCAGGAACGATAGCAGCATTTCTTCTATGGACGAGAAACGATCTGCCGGGTCTTTTTCCAACGCACGGTTGACGCAACTTTCCAGGCAGAGGAAGCTGTCGGCTCCGTGATGAGAGAACGGTTGAGGTGGCTCATTGATCACCTGACCCAGCATGGCATCTTCCTCTAGCGAAAAAGAATGCGTGTGGCCGCCGGTAAGAAGGAAGTAAAGCAATGCTCCAATCGAGTATTGCTCCGAAGCGAGTGATGGCAGCGGTCTCTCTACGGATGCAAGATTTGCTTCGGCGATTTCCGGTGCCAGGAATAGATCGATACCACCGTGCAAGCCCACTGCGCCGGCAGTCGGCATGACCGCAAGGCCAAAATCGAGGACAGTAATCTTGTCGCTGTCGTCAACAATTATGTTGCGGGGATGAACATCACCGTGCAATGCGCCTTGCGAGTGAAGATGCGCATACGATCGAAGCACCTGCTCGGCAAGCTTCAGTAGTGTGTCGCTGCGTCCCGGTTCAGGTAATGCACGCGCCTCCGCTGCAGCGCGGTACAAATCTACCCCAGAAACCCATGTCATCACAATGAACGATCTTCCATCAACTCGGCCGGCGGCCATCAGGCGAGGGCTAACCTTCCCATCGAGGCATGACAGGACGTTGGCTTCATGGTGAATGGTGGCGGTGGTATTCCGCCTGATGTTGGCTCCCACAATCTTGAGCGCAACAGCGGTTCCGTCAGCGGAACGTCCACGGTAGACCTCGGTGTCATCCAGAAGATGGATGGCCTCGAGAATCTCGACGTCTCCTACAAATTCACCCACGGACAATGACGACGCAATGGGCTGGGCCAGGATCGACTCGGCCGGTACTAGCACCCTTGCGGCGACCAGTTCGGTCAGCATAGCGAACGCGGCGTCGAGCGTGCGCATCGGATCCAGTTCGTTCGCATGAGAATAGGCCAGGATTGCATCCGCTACCGTCGACGGCGAACGGAAGTGCGCCAACAGCGCGGCAGTCTGTGCATCGACGATGATTGATCCCGAGCGGGTATGCGCACGCGTCACATAGAAGTCGCCAGACTCATTGGAAACACGGCGCCCCAACTCTGAGGGCAGATTAGCGACTGGAGCTATCGCTACATCCTCAGGGAGAAGGAGTCTGATGGTCGCGTTCATTACCTGGCATCGGAGCCAGAACTTGCCGCATTTCGTCCTGGCTCGCATAGAAAAATAGATCGCGTTACCCACGTATATTAGGCTGCCATCAAAGACATCTATGATTTTTTTGTAGGAACAGCCATCCCGCTCGTTGCCAGTCCATCACGACCCGCCGGATGGCCGCGCGGTTAGCCGCCGCGGCACCAGATCGCGCTCAAGTCTGCCGCAGGTAAGTTGCCGCCACGTGGGGCCGTAGCACGCCGCTTGAAGGCTCGGTCACGTCTGCGAGACAAGAACATCCACCCGTTCACTCAGACAAGCGGGGTGCCTGAATGAGCGGCGCTCGGATAGCAACAAGGGGGAAAGCGATAAGGCACGATAACGGGCGCTTATGGCGCATGGTGGCATGCCAGAGTTTCACCCGCGTTCTTTCAGCGTACCTTTCTAGCGACGGATAATCTGCGAATCGACTCAGGGGAGGCTTCGCCCAATCCACCCAAGATAAGCACCAACAGATAGGCATCAAAAAGCCTTGTAAGTAGCATGTCGATGAGGTTTGTGACG
>NZ_JAGIQB010000122.1:0-5589 GCF_017815025.1 Cupriavidus phytohabitans | reverse complement strand
CGGTGCAGTGACCCTGAACCCCGAACGCGATTCCATCGTCCAGACGCATTCTGGGAGCGTCGATATACAGCCATTGGCCGCATGACCGAGGCGACAACTAGCTTGACTCGCGCCGACCGCCCACCGTGAACGAGGTCGTGCGGCTGATTGCGCAAATCGGCGGCTTCCTCGCTCGCAAGGGCGACGGCGAACCCGGCGTCAAGACAGTTTGGCGCGGACTCGATCGGGTACTCGCCGCTGCTGAAACCCTGCGCGCGCTACGTGAGGGGCTCGGCTGACTTATGTATAAAGGTATGGGCCAACCCCCACCTTCCTGTTTCTTGTTGTGTCGCAACCCTAAGATAACAGCGGTGGGCGGTTGGCCTTTTTTGTTTCAAAGCGGTCACGCAGATCGGCGATGAACCAATATTTTTTGGGGTCAGTTCAGAAAGAGAATTCGTTGAGACCTTGATAGAATACTTGCCAACCTAAAACTGAGTTCCTTGCAATCCAACCCCACCCTTCTCCGTACCGGCTTTCCGAACCGCCGAAAGCCACCTCACCGAAACTGGTCGATACTTGGCATATCGCCAACGCTGACTTCGATCACCGTCGGTACACTTGTCGTTGTAATAGCCCGGCGTAATGCGAACCGCAGTCCTTCGGGAGAGTCCGTTCGGATCGCTTGAGCACCAAAGCTTTCCGCCAAGCGGCAGAAATTTGGATTTCGAAGATCGGTTGCTATTATTCTCCCGCCATAGTCGTTGATTTGCATCTGCTGGACGTTTCCGAAACGGTTGTTATTGAAAAGCAGAACGATCAATGGAATCTCATGCTGGACGGCAGTGGCTAGCTCTTGAACTGCAAACATGAATCCACCGTCGCCGGTAATAGAAACTACGGGAACGTGCGGCTTTGCGACCTTCACTCCGAGCGCCGTCGGGAAGCCGTATCCGAGTGTTCCTTGATATCCGGTAGAGATGTAAGTGCGGGGGCTAAATACGGGGTAAACGATGCGGCTCGCAAAGCCGACTTGGGTCAATTCGTCTACAAGAATGCCATTTTCACCTATTTCCTCGCGGATAACCTTGAGATAGCTCACTTGTGGTTCGAGCACTGCTGAGCGCTCTGCCCACGCTGCTTTGACCTCCCTCAACGCAGTCTCTCGCGGACACCGAACTGAATTGTAGTTTTCTAGCCTTCTCAGCAAAAGCGGCAAGACTTGTTCTGCCCGCGCTGTTATTTCACATCTCGGCGTAAAAAATCGGCGGTGACTCGTCGGATCGACGTCAATGCGGATAATGTCTGGCTTATGTGTCTGAATCCATTTTTTCGCCGGGATTCGCATGTTGGTACCGATTGCCAAAACAACATCGGTTTTTCTCCAAAGATCCTTGGCGGCCGGCAGGTGAAGGGAAAGATAGCTACGGGCATCCATAACTCCCATACCGGTCCGATATGCCACAACTGGCGCCTCCAAGACCTCCGCTAGCTGACGAACGAGTGTGCTTGCGCCTTGCGCCCCGCTTCCAACAAATATCATTGGAGAGACTGAGGCGCCTAGCACCTTGGCCGCCTTCTCGATAGCTTCCTCGTCCAGAGGAGGCTCATCGGGGGGGCGGAGCTTGAGCTCAGGATTCGCGGGAGCCTTGCTCGCAAGTACGTCCATTGGAATCTCCAAGCCAACGGGTCGAGGTCGACCTGACAGCATCTGGTAAAAGGCTTCGCCAATCAAGGTCGGGATTTCTGATGGTGTGTTGGCCCTTGTAGCCCATTTACTAAGTGAACGCAAGATTGATAGCTGATCATTAATTTCATGCAATTCGCCCCAACCCTTGCCTATTGCTGTTGAGTCTATTTGGCCAGACAAGCACATCAGCTTTGCGTTAAGCGCGTACGCCGTTGACATCGCCGCCGTTGAATTTAGAAGGCCCGGCCCCGGAACAACGTTGAAAATTGTGGGCGAATCGCTGGCCAGAGCATGACCAAGTCCCATATACGCCGCGCCTTGCTCGTGTCGAGTGTGGATGATCCGGAACTTTTCCTGATGATCATAGAATGCGTTATAGAGCCAATCGTTCTGCATGCCAGGCAGGCCAAATACTGTCTTTATTCCAAGATTGTGCAAGGAAAGCACCGCTGCCTCACCGCCCGTCATAGCTCTCATAGTCTTCCACCCTCCTGAATCGTCGCCAATAAAGTCAGTAAGCGCGTATTATTGCTTGGTTTACCAACTGTGATTCTTATGCAGCGTGGCAAATCGAATGCGGGGCGTACCATCACCCCGTGTGCACCCAAGAGCGCGGTCAGTTCCTCAGCATTGTAGCCTTCGGGACAGCGCATCATGAGGAAGTTTGCCTGACTTGGTATCACCTCCAGATTCAGTGCCTTCAACTCAGCCGCGAGTCTTCGCCGCTCTATATGGTTGTTATCGACGGTACGCTGCAAATGTACTATATCTCTCAACGCAGCCATCGCCGCTTTCATTCCAGCTGTGTTTAGATGGAAATTTCGCTTACGTTTTTGCGCTTTCCGTGCTATCCGCTCGGGCGCGATCCCATAACCAATACGCATACCAGCCAAACCGTAAGCCTTGGAGAAACTATGAACGATCACAATGCTCCGGTCGTCGAGGACATGCCGGATCGCATCTGGAAGGCCGTCTTCCGTAGCGAATTGATAGTACACCTCATCATAAATTACTGTGACATGGTCAGGAATTTTATTAAGGACTTCATTCAATACATCCGTTCCAAACCACGTGCTGGTCGGATTATTTTGATTGCAGAGATATAGTAGCCTGGCATTCTCGGAGACCATGCGCAAAATCGAATCTGTGTCCAAGCGGAAACCGGGCTCAATAAGTGGCACCTCGTCAATTTCACATCCCCTACTTGATAGAGATTTTGAGTATTCGGCAAAGCAGGGAGGACAGATAATGGCACGTTGATTAGGTTGAATAAGAGCATCTTCCACCAAAGACAGCACCTCGACACCACCGTTTGCCGAGAAAAATTGTGCACCTGTAAGGTCTCTGCCATGAAACGAAGCTAGAGCCTCGCAGAGCTTGCTGTCAGTGCGTTCCGTGTAACGATTTGCCGAGGAACTTGCAAACTTCGCGGCATCAACCGCTTTTGGCGATGGACCAAACGGGTTTTCGTTTGAGGAAAGCTTCGTTATCGCCATCCTTACGCCACCATTTATTCCATAAATTGATGAAGCAGCTTTATCTTTCATTGCAGCGCCTTCTCAACGATTAAAAAATTTCGACAAGCGAGAAAATGGTTATCGCTATAAAATAGTTGTCTTAATTCAAGAGATTACAGTGGATGATACTTATCGATACTTCATTGCGAAATGCTCGGAGATGAAACGTTACATCAGTTGGCGCCGCGAACTCACGAGGCCCATGGTAGGGTGCGAGCACGAGAAGAACGTGGATGTAGTCCGCCAAGTGCAGGCCAGCGCGCCCTCTAAGTTGACTGCAAGCGGACCTTCGAACATGCCTATGGCCGAGCGCCTCGGCAGGACCGGGAAGGTGTTCCTGCCGAGGCCACGCAAAGGCGATCTTTCTAGAGGCCTTCACGAGGCGTAGCATTGCTCACGCGGAAGCTTTATGCCGAGATTGCATTTCATACTCCCTATTCAGACCTCGCTTTTATTCAATTCTAAATGTCATAAAATTTAACGGAGAACCTGAACGCGTTGAGCTCCGCATTCAAGTCGAATAACGTGTGCATTTCTCCATTGGTCAAAGCAACTGCCGGCGCCGATAACGGCGGGAACACCGAGTTCGCGCGCTCTGATTGACATATGTAAATTCTCGCCACCGTATTTCGTGACAAATCCCTTAACCCCATGCGTGAATATCCAGTCATAACCCGGATCAGCGGCCTCCATAAATACAATGCTGTCCTTAAAAGAAGCACCATATACATCCGTGACAAGTCCTTCAACCGTGATTTCTGCGATGAAGCTCGGACGCGATTTGAAGACATGGAAGCCGTAGATGTCCTTTGGCGAGCACAACAGATCAGGGAGGCGTAGATATCTAGCCTTTTCCCAGAGCTCCCGATTCTTCGCGACGGCACAAAGCAGTGACGACGAAAGATCGGCTCGGCTCTCTAGAGCAGAAGCGATCTGGGCAGCGTAAGGAAGGACAAATCATCTCTGCTAAGACCAAGATCGGCTCCAACGAGGGCAATCATCTCAAGGGCATCCGAGATTAAACGACTAAAAGAGTGCTTGACGCGTTCACGAGCCTGAATCGCTTTCATTGCAAATGCCTCAAATCTTGGCCAATCAAAGGTGTAGCCAGTTCGATCAAACTCGAAAGAAAGGGTTGATCTCTGCGCCGACGACAGCGCTAAGTCGGCGGCCGGAACTTCTGTCTGTTCTTCCTTGACGGTCCGATTGATCCAGTCGAAGATCTACTACTAGTATCGTCGTATCGAGGAACGGTGATTTCGTATGTGCCTGGGCGAATATGACCGTGTCGTTCCAGAAACTCTCCGGGCTCTAGTGCAGAAAAATCGCAGACCAGTTGGGCGGCGACTGAGTCGGACGCACGCACAATGGCGTCGAGAAATCCCGGACGGAGCAATTTCTCCGACTCCAATGACTTGATAATGTCTGTCGCGACGAAGGCAGCTCTCGCGATTTCTGAAAATAGAATTGTGCCGTGCACATATACTTTCTCGATTAACGATAATACATCACGAATTCCGTGGTTTTTATCCAATTTTATAAGTCTTGCGATGGATTCTAACGTTTCGATGCCATGTCTAGCGCGGTCAAAGAGATCGCCGCCGGTGACGATGCGGTTTGTTAAGGATTGAAGCGCGCCGAGGTACAATGTCCATTCGTCATCAGAAAGGCTCGGAAATGACTGTCGCCAATGGCCTGCCCGCATTCTGGGTTTGAGGCAAGTTGGAACAACGCGAAACTCAATTTTATCATGAAGTTCCGGCTCTATAATCAGATTGCGTTGTGCTTCGATGATGATTTTTTTTGCTATGTGGTGGGGCAGTGTGGCGGGTATGAAAGAGGCGATGCTTGCTGATACAGAGACATATGGTGTGCCGCCAATCATATGCATGAGGGGGACTCCCCGGAGGTCGCGGTAACCGAAGTTGACACGAGCGGCCGCCCAAGCGGTATTGGTAAACAGATGGCGAAAAATCGACGCGGCTAATGGCCTTGGCTTCGTACCAATCAACTCTGCCGGATTCACGTCCGGCATGACTCCAAGAACGTCTCCGACGAGTCCTTGGGTGTTGTTGAGACTGTTGATGTCCTCGATCGATGCTTCGACGCAATTCAGTGACTGTAGGAACACGTCAACCTGGCCTTTTAAGCGTCCACATTTTTTCCGCCGCGCTGCTACGGTCGCACCTGAAAGATGACCACGGACCCATCATTTGATATACCGAATTCAATATCTAGTTCTTTAATGCCGACAATTCCTATAATTTCTTCAATTGCCGGCAGCAGACCGGCGCGAGTCAAGCTAGTTGTCGCCTCGGTCATGCGACCAATGGCTGTATATCGACGCTCCCAGAATGCGTCTGGACGATGGAATCGCGTTCGGGGTTCAGGGTCACTGCACCG
>NZ_JAGIQB010000121.1:0-5616 GCF_017815025.1 Cupriavidus phytohabitans | reverse complement strand
GATGCACGGTGGAATGGTCCACCGCGATGCCGCGTTCGGCCATCATTTCCTCCAGATCGCGCAGGCTCAATGAGTACACCACGTACCAGCGCACGCACAGCAGGATCACGTCCAGCGGATAGTGCAATCATTTTCTGGCCTTCAAGTTTCACGACCGCAAATTCTACTTCCGTACCGTTACTGCGACAGAACCTGGAGACTCCCACCTCCACAACCGAGGACTTCCCGTGTTCCGTGCGCTCTTCCTCTTTCATGCATGCCACCGCCAATACCCCGGCACGGCTATCAGGTGCATGTTTCGCTCACTTCCCTGATAGTGGCAGCCTTCCCCGCATCGACTGGCAGGTCGGCCCGTGCATCACCCTTTTCGAGGCTTGCTCAGCGTTCACTCACATTGCGGCCTGCGTGCTCGCCAGGTCACCTAGTGACCCTCTACACCGAAGGCTTCAGCCATTTTGTTACCTCCATGACTGCTCCGATTGCTACCGGCCGGAGCGAAAGTGGCCGGGCGGGATTCGCACCCGCTGGAAAAGCGCCGGCTTTGCACGGCGCACATCGAACTCGGGTGCCCCAAGTAAATCTTGCGCACCGGTAGCTAGCTCTGCGCGTACTTCTCCGGCTCGTTCTCGAAGATGTGCTGGCAGTGGTCGGGGCAGAAGTAAGACTTGTTTCCGAAGTAGCAGCTCTTGCGGTAGCAGATCTTCGTGGCATAACCAGGCTCGGTGAACAACATCGGGATCTGGCAGGTGGTGCACAGCATCGGCAGCGTCTTGTTGTAAAAGCGGCGGCCGTCCTGCGGACGCTCGTACTAAGCGTGGCCGATACAGCTTGTCGAAGCTCTCGGGATATTTCTGCGAAAGCCACTATTGCATCTCGCCGTCCGGCGGCAGGCACGTATGAGAAGGCGCCGCAGCCCGTAGTTTTGAAGGTGGCCCAACCTGGTGGCTGATATGGTCCTTGCCCTCGCGGACGCCCTTCCAGCCGCACGGCTCGCGAATGTCGTAGCGCACGAGGTCCTTGAACAGCGCACCGCCGCTGCCCTCAGCGTACATTTCCCATGCCTCCTTCTAACTCGTCACGCGCTTGGGCAGCATGTAGCCCTGCATCATCGCCGATGGTCAGCAGGCGGTAGCCGCGCCAGAACCACTTTTCGTTTCAGCGCTGCACGACGCGCCCGTTGCAGCAATTCCGCTCTAGCATGAACTCGATGCACCTGGTATTTCCAGTAGGCGTCCATGGTTGGGCGGAATGGGTCTTTCCGCTTGTCCCAGTCGTGGATTTTGATGCCTTCGTAGGGAAATCCACAAGGAACTGGTACCTTTTTGCGACGCACAGATCCGGGCCTCGAAATCCAATGGAGTAACCGCTATCCCTTACGCTCCCACGGCTTTGCAGTGCAGCATGACTGCACCGCCATGCCCGCTGGCATTGCATTTGCACAAGGGAAGGCGCTCCGGATCTGCGGGCTTTCGCAACCGGGACTGCAAAGCAAGAAGGTTATGACATCCACCAAGGAGAATATCCCATGGCGCTTTTGGAACGCGCAGCGTGGTACGACATTGCCCGCACAACGAACTGGACGCCGTCGTACGTCGCCGAGTCCGACCTTTTCCCGGAGGTCATGACAGGGGCACAGGGCGTGCCCATGGAAGTCTGGGAAACCTATGACGAGCCCTACAAGACGTCGTATCCAGAATACGTCCGCATTCAGCGCGACAAGGACGCTGGCGCCTACTCCGTGAAGGCCGCGCTGGAGCGCAGCCGCATGTTCGAGAACGCCGATCCCGGCTGGCTGTCGATCCTGAAGGCGCATTACGGCGCCATCGCGCTCGGCGAATACGCGGCGATGAGCGCCGAGGCACGCATGGCCCGCTTCGGCCGCGCGCCAGGGATGCGCAACATGGCGACGTTTGGCATGCTTGACGAGAACCGTCACGGGCAATTGCAACTCTACTTTCCGCACGACTACTGCCCAAAGGATCGGCAGTTTGACTGGGCGCACAAGGCCTATCACACCAACGAATGGGGCGCGATCGCCGCCCGCAGTACCTTCGACGACCTGTTCATGTCGCGCAGCGCGATCGAGATCGCCGTGATGCTTACGTTTGCCTTCGAAACGGGTTTCACTAACATGCAGTTCCTCGGGCTGGCGGCTAATGCGGCGGAAGCCGGCGACTTTACGTTCGCCAGCCT
This sequence comes from Cupriavidus phytohabitans, assembly GCF_017815025.1. Classification (NCBI taxonomy): domain Bacteria; kingdom Pseudomonadati; phylum Pseudomonadota; class Betaproteobacteria; order Burkholderiales; family Burkholderiaceae; genus Cupriavidus; species Cupriavidus phytohabitans. The sequence continues at coordinate 3,423 of NZ_JAGIQB010000121.1, read as the reverse complement.
CATTTCAAGCATCCAGACGGACGAGTCACGGCACGCGCAGATCGGTGGCCCGGCACTGCAGATCCTGATCGCCAACGGGCGCAAGGAGCAGGCGCAGCAGCTCGTGGACGTGGCCATTGCACGCGCATGGCGCCTGCTCTCCCTGCTGACCGGCACGTCGATGGACTACGCTACGCCGCTGCAGCATCGCAAGGAGTCATTCAAGGCGTTCGTGACGGAATGGATCGTCGGCCAGTTCGAGCGCACCCTGATAGACCTCGGTCTCGACCTGCCCTGGTACTGGGACCAGATGATCAATGAGTTCGACTACCAGCACCATGCTTACCAGCTGAGCATCTGGTTCTGGAGGCCGACCATCTGGTGGAACCCGGCCGCCGGCATGACGCCGGACTGCCGTGATTGGCTCGAGGAAAAGTATTCCGGCTGGAATGACACGTTCGGCAAGGCCTGGGACGTCATCATCGACAACCTGCTCGCGGGCAGGAAGGAGCTCACCGTCCCCGAGACGTTGCCCATTGTGTGCAACATGAGCCAGTTGCCAATCTGCGCGGTGCCGGGCAACGGCTGGAACGTCAGGGATTATCCGCTCGAGTACAACGGCCGCACGTACCACTTCAATTCCGAGATCGACCGTTGGGTCTTCCAACAGGACCCCGTGCGTTACCGCGACCACCTGACCCTGGTCGACCGTTTCCTCGCCGGGCACATCCAGCCGCCCGACCTGGGGGGGGCACTCCTGTACATGAACCTCGCCCCCGGCGAGATTGGCGACGACGCACACCAGTACGCATGGGTGGCGGCATACCGCCGCCAGCGCGAACAGAACAAGACCGCCTGATGCGGCCATCAGATGGATAATGACATGGCACTGTTTCCAGTGATTTCGAATTTTCAATACGACTTCGTGCTGCAGCTCGTCGCCGTCGATACGGAGAACTCGATGGACGAGGTAGCGGCGGCCGCCGCGCACCATTCAGTCGGCCGTCGCGTAGCGCCCCAGCCCGGCAAGGTCGTGCGGGTGCGGCGCCAGGGGAGCGACCATTTCTATCCCCGCGATGCCCGGCTCGGCGACACCGATATCAAGCCGATGGAGTCACTCGAATTCATTTTTTGCGATGCATAAGGACACCAAAAATTTCCAGAAAGTCTCCACACTCGACGAGCTGTGGGAAGGCGACATGGCCGAGGTCGTGGTGGACGGCCACGTCATCGTACTTGTCCGCCCACGAAGCGGCACGCCACGCGCATTCCAAGGCATCTGCCCGCACCAGGACATTCCGCTCGCAGAGGGAAATTTCGACGGGCACGTACTGATGTGCCGGGCCCACCAGTGGACATTCGACGCCAACACCGGCAAGGGCATCAACCCCAGTGGATCCCGTCTCGCAGAGTATGCCGTCAGGGTAGATGGTGACGACATACTTATCGCTGTCGAAGGCGTCGAACCACCGTTCGCCAATTGCTGATATTGCAAAGGAATCGATCATGAGCAGGGACCACAACACCGCCGAGGCGTACCGAAACAACCGCGTCGGCCCCGTACTGCGCGCCAGCAGCATCACGTCCGGCGTCATCGAGGCCGCGCGGGACGACAACCCGGGTAAGGATATCCGCGTCGACGACAAGCTCGCATACGTGCGAATCGACACCGACGGCGAACTGATCCTGCGCCGGGCTACGCTGGAGGATACGCTGGGCCGCCCGTTCAGGATGTCCGAGCTGGAGGTCAACCTCAGCTCGTTCGCGGGTCGCATCGAGACCACGGACGACTACGTCCTCTTCTATTACAAAAAGACGCTGTAACCGGAGACGAGCATGACTACTCAACCGGACGTCCTCAAGCCGCTAAAGACCTGGAGCCACCTGGCCGCGCGCCGGCGCAAACCAAGCGAGTACGAGATCGTCTCGACGAATCTGCACTACACGACCGACAACCCCCACGCGCCGTTCGAACTCGATCCGAATTTCGAGATGGCACAGTGGTTCAAGCGTCACCGCAACGCCTCGCCGCTGAAACACGCTGACTGGAACGCCTTTCGCGACCCCGACGAGCTCGTCTACCGCACCTACAACATTCTGCAGGACGGTCAGGAAACCTATGTGTCCGGTCTGCTGGACCAGTTTTCCGAGCGCGGCCACGACTCCATGCTGGAGCACTCCTGGGCCGGCACGCTGGCGCGACTGTACACGCCGGCACGCTATCTGTTCCACACACTGCAAATGGGATCGGCCTACGTGACGCAGATGGCCCCCGCCTCCACGATCTCGAACTGCGCCGCCTACCAGACCGCCGACTCGCTGCGTTGGCTCACCCACACCGCGTATCGAACGCGAGAGCTGTCTCAGATCTTCGGCGACGTGGGCTTTGGCACCGACGAGCGCAGATGCTGGGAGCAAGATCCGGCCTGGCAGGGCTGGCGCAAGCTGGTTGAACACGCGCTCGTTGCATGGGACTGGGCAGAGTCCTTCATCGCCTTCAGCCTAGTATTGAGGCCGGCGATGGAGGAAGCGGTCTTGCGCGGGCTTGGCGAGGCGGCGCGCCACAACGGCGACACCCTGCTCGGCTTGCTGACTGACGCGCAGCTTGCCGACGCCCAGCGGCACCGGCGCTGGGCCGGCGCGCTCGTCCGCATGGCCCTGGAGACGCCAGGCAATCGTGACGTGCTGGCCGGCTCGATTGCCCGGTGGGCGGGGCTCGCGGACGATGCGATCGCGGCCTACTGCGCGGCGTTGCCCGACGCGCCGAACACGAAGGCACGTGCCTGCGCGGCCGTGCGCGACTTCCGGGACAACATCGGCCTGGCGGGCCTGTAACGCAAGAAGTGTCGGGAGATGCGACTCAACAGCCAGCATTGGAACCCTATGAACTGCCAGATATCGATCCGAAGGCGGCGCGGCGTTCACCGTCGCCGCGGAGGAAGACACACTGCTGCGCAGCGCCCCGCGCGCCGGCATGGCCTGCCAGCGGCGGTTCGAGGCGCGTCCACTTCTTCTAGGGCGCCCGGGGCTGCCCTCGACGTCCTGGAGAAACTCGCCGAAGACGAGCGCCTTGCGCCGTCGGTGGTACTGTGCGTACCGCAGAGCGCCTGGAACGGTCCAACGGGGTTCTCGAGCGTAAGCTGACAGCTCGGCTCGGCGATTACGACTTCTATTTTTGCCGGCCTCCTTGATCGAAACCGCGCAGGCGTTCTCGAAGCACAAGCACCAGGTGCCGTTCGGGAAGATCCGCTTCGACCGCTTTGTATTAGGGCAATGCTGATTAAGTCCTCCGCTTCATGAGGAAGAGCGTTATGTGAGGGAATCAAGAGCGCAAAGAGAAGAACATGAAGCAGATGACGTTGGCAGCGGGTGCAGATCAAGGGGCTGGATTCGAGCAATACCGTAAGCCGACGCGACGTGAGGCATTTCTGGCGACGATCGTGC
>NZ_JAGIQB010000120.1:0-5803 GCF_017815025.1 Cupriavidus phytohabitans | reverse complement strand
CTTACCTCGAAATTTCCGCGGTCGCAGGCCCCATGCACCGCTGCGGGGACGGTACTACTTCTGTATAAGGAGATGGCCTTAGCCACGGCGCTCCTGTCAAACGCGGTGTGCGTAGCGACCACATGACCGCCGATCTTACGAGCCAGGTCCGGGAAAATGGCCTTGAAGTTTGGCGAGCCCTTGACCTTCCGTTCGTCGATGCCATGAATGGACACGTTCATGGCATCGAACCAGTCCTCTGGATCGACGAGAGTTGACCATACTCTACGGGGGACCCGTTATCAAACACGACCACTCCAATCTGGCAGATGCTGGACAGGTCGGGGTTCGCGGTTTCCACGTCCAGCGCCACGAATCTCATGCCGATGCTCCAGTCCTAGTAGCGACACTGGGTCAGCTTATGAAACTTTGATCATGCGCACATCGGCCAGATGGCGGAACTAGGCGATCTACGGCCTTTAGCCCCGGTGCATGAGTCACCGATTGGCACGCAAGCGACCCGGCGGCGACGCCCTTACCTTATCGCGCCCTTCACCGCTGACTTGAAAGCGTTCACGCTTAGCTGCACAGCCGAGCGCCTTACTGGCCGTCGCGCGGCTTCGTACCGAGAGTCCCCGTATACGGGTTCACATTGCCGCGCGTTGACCAATTGTCGTTGCGCGTTGCGTTGGGGTTGGTCTGCATGTGCGGCTGGACATAAGTCCCATTGTCTCGCACATAGCCACCGACGCTATGAGCTCCTTGCGCCGAACCGGAATTACCTTTTGAGCTACTGTATGCCGTCGGGAATCCGGCGTTGCCTTGGTAACCGCCCGAGGCCTTGCCAGCCCCACGTGCATACGTGACGGTGGAGAGGGCAAGCAACATGATGGCGACAAACGTTTTCAACGATGGCTCCTCAGTCTGGTCGTTGGCGCTTAATGAAACCAGCTTAACAGCCGCCTCGCACTTGAAAATCCCGCTAAAGCGGGGTGATGAGGCGTGAATGCCTGCACCAGCCAGCAGAGCGCCCAATGAGTTGCCCGGCTGGCTCATTTGGCGGTACTTGGGGGTGAGGCTTCCGTCTACTGCTGGAAGGCGTGCCGAAAACGCGAACTCTCTGGAAGTTACCCTCACCATCAAGCAACTGAATGCCGGCTCGCTCTGCCGACTCCTGCACCGGCCGCCCGACATAGCCAGACAACGACCAAAAAACGCCACGACGCAACTTGTGTTCGTGCATGACACCGGCAAGCGCGCGGACCTGTTCCACTTTCACCGGCCTACTCCATGCGTGCATTGGACCATAACCACGGGAACATCCAGGCCTGCCTTGTACAAGGTAGCATCGAGGCCGCTGTCAACTACGGCAGACCCGGGAATACGATGCACATGCAACGCAGCTGGGATGTCCTCCAGAGGATCAACAGCGAGACCTTCGGCATTGCGGTCCAATCCATCTCGGGGGAATCAACAATCTACGGGGCACATCGACCGTTCGTCGGCCCCGATTCGGCTTCTCGGAGGCTGGCCGCCCCTTCCCACCCGCCGCACCTTTCCGTTCTCGGGCCAGCCAGCAAGTGATTGATTTTATGGGAATTTCTTCTGGGCATCAGCCAGAAACCCGCATGAATGCTTGGCCTAGCTACCCCGGTAAATTACATCGAAATCAAAGGGATACCTATGACCGCCAAGCCAGTCGAGAATCGGCCGGCTCAGCCCTCCGCCTACGCCAAACGCCCCCTCCGGCCACTTCCTCTCCCATTGTGTCTGCGCCGTCAGCCAGCTCAGTTACCAAGGCGCACTTATCGCCATATGGCATTTCAAGTCAAGCGGCAATGAAGGATGGGACAACGCCGTGCTGCGCGCGGTGGAACGATCTGATCCGCTGCCACGTGACGAGAATGGCACGGCGCCGGCCAGTTTAAACATCACCTTCTGGCCTAATCAGTAAGAAGGCACACCGAATGCGTGCTGTCCTCAAACTTGCGCGCGGCGTCGAGGTTTTTTACTCGACCAGCGCCGTACCACCTCTAAATGGTGGCTGATAGAACCTAATGCGATGCGCTCCCCATGCCGATGGCTGTCCTGCGGACGAGTTGTGGTGCTCGGTCCGCCGTCGGCCATCGGCCTCGTCATGCTGCAGCTTCAATAACCAGCGAAACATGGCATGTTGCGTTCCAACGGTCGCGCTCGCACTGCCATCTAAAACTGTAGCGCTTTAATGTCGTAGCCGCCTTCGGGCCGGACGTGCCACCAGCGTGAGGCCGCGAAAGGCTTGCGTTGCGCATTCGTCCCGCAATGCACTTCGCCCGACATTTCATGGTAAGAATACCAGTCGTCGATGAAGGTGACCCGGCGACTCGGCATTGCTTCTTCGAACGCTTTCTCAAATGCGCACTTGCCATTGATAACCGGCCCATACGGTTTGGGGACGATGCTCAGATCCTTGTGTACAAGGTGATTCACCATGTCGGGGAAATAGGCAAGTGTGCGTTCCTGGGCTCCGTCGAGGCCGACGATGGACTGGAAGGCGACGGGGATGTCCACGAAATCGTTGACGCCGAGGCCGAGTTCGCGCTCGAGGATTGCGCGGTTATCGTCCATTATCGCCTGATAACCGTTGTTGGCATTCCACAGGCCAGCGTCACTGAGAAGCTCAGCCACAGTGCGCTTGGCATCGCTGCCGTCCTGGCGGAACTTGCCTTCGAACAGCGGGACGGAGCCATGGCCGGTCTCGCTGAGTTCTCGGAGGATTGCTTTGACCTTGGCCGGGCTCGCCAGCAGGCAGCGGAAACCCTTTGCCGAGGTCTCGTCTGGCACAAAGCTCACGATCTCATCGACATGCCCGACCGCAAGCCAGTCGGTGTAAAGTTCGAACGGGAATTGAACACGTTGGGCGTAGAGGAACTGGCGAACTTCTGCCATCATCTGCCTCGCGCTGTGCGCGAGATCGCCGTCGCGTCGGCCGCCGACGATGATGCGTCCGAGCGGGTAGGTGCGGCCGTCGACAGTGACCGGCGGCGATACTTCGAGATTGCCAAACGAGTCGAGCGAATTGGCGACACCGCCTCCGACCACGAAATGGCCGAAATCGGTGCCGAGCATCCTGGTTTCGGGATAGTTGTCGAGCTCGCGGTCGCGCGGGCTGTCGAACACCACTGGCAATTGCCCGCGATGGCTCTGGGTGTAGCCGATCTCGATCTCATCCTGGATCCAGCGATCGCCGCGATGGTCACCCACTTCGATTATTTTGAGGTCGAGGCCTTCGGCGGCAACGGCGGCATTCAGGCCAGCGAGAAAGTCATCGTTATTGTCCGTGCCGTGCTCGATCCGGGTGGTGTAGATCTTGACCGCCGGTTGACTGTTCGGGGTCATGATCCAAGGGGCGACGCGCAGCATTACCCGGTCGGCGGCGATCACGCGTTCGCCTGAGTTGCGCTTGTGGACCAGTTCGAGGTTGAAGATCAACAAACCGTCGAAATAGGGCCCGGGATAGGCGTGCGCCGCGAGGTAGAGCGTCTCGCCTGCGGGATCAACCTCGGCCGCGGTGACCATCGCCTGCGGCGGCTCGCCGGGGAGACGGCCGATCAGCTTCTCATAGCTTCCACTGACCTTACGCAGCAACGATAGGTTGAGCGCAGCTTCCGGCGCGACCGACAGGCGCAGGCTGAGATCATCGGGAAGCGCGCCATTGACGATTGGACGCACAACGATCGGCTCACGCTCGTCGAGCCCTCCCTCTCCTGCGTCGCGGTCGTTATCGACAAGGACGATCGCCCCACTCCCATTCTCGCCCCAGATCCAGTTGGCTTTGCCTTCCTCGTTGATTCCGACGATACCATCGCGGTCGGCATCACAATCAAGCAGCAAATGGGCGACCAGGGCGCCGATAGACAGAGTCCTGACGCTGTCAGTGTTCAGTTCCAGACCGACCTGAAACAGTCCGCGGTCACCGGTTGGCGTCAAGAGGATAATGGACGAGTTTGCCAGCGCCGCGAGATTGACGGGGGTGTCGACGGCGAGGTAGAACGGCTCGCCGGTCTTGCCGTCCAACACAATTACATCGAGGCCGTCGCTGGACTTCAGCGTCAGCGTCCCCTTGCGGGCACCGAGGCTCAATTGGGTATAGGCGTTCGCGGACGGTGGGATGGTGACGACTATGTCCATGGGAAATCCCCTTTAATTGACGTGCTACTACGGTTAACCTGCGAGAAATTCGACGATCGGGCTGATCCGCGAGCAATCTTCGCCGCGACAGCCACTGATGGGGCAGATGAGTGAGGCATAGCAGTCGCCGAGCGGCACAAAGTCGGTCCCGCCACGCACGAGGATGCCCTCGACCTCATGGGTGAGCGCATTGAATACTGGTGAGCCGGAATTACCGCCATAGGTGTCGAGATTGGCGATGAAATGGGTAGACGCAGTGTTGACACGAATCTCGGCGTTACCGGCGATCTTCTTGGGCAGGCCCGACGGATGGCCGATGACGTAGAGCGGGAGCAGGTCTACGGCACTGGCGCCGGATGAAAGGGCCAATGGAGGGCGACCCTCAACTGGGCGGTCGAGTTCGATCAGCGCCCAGTCGCTACCGTCCGGCGAAAAGTCGCCTGCGAGGTAACGCTTGAACCCGTAAATCTTGTCGACGTGGAATTGGGTCGGCGCAACGCCTTCGGCGCCGGTCTCGAAGTCGAATACCAGGCAGCGCGCCGCGAATGTCTCTTCGTTCAGGCAATGATGCGCGGTCGCAATGACGTTGGGCGCAACGAGGAACGCGGAACCGAGGGCGGCGCAATGCTGGGTGCGAAACGCCTCTCGCTGGCACAGCGGCTTGCCGGCGAGCGCATATCGCTGCTCGAGCGTGCTGCCGCCGATGCTGACTTGCCCCTCGCCAACCGCGACGAGGTTTTTGCGCTCGACGATCGCCGCGACCGAGCGCGCTCGTTCGCGGCGCACCGGGTCAGCGCAATTGATTACGTCGACACGATCATCCTCGCCATAGACGACCTTCTGGCGCGAGCGCATCTCTGTAAGGATTACTGAGGATGGAACGTTAGCAATTGAACTGGAGCGCGCGACGGCACCGAAGACGGGTTCGTCGAGGGTTTTGGTGTAATTTTTGAGGACATGCGATTCGCGCCGCGTGGGAACTCGCGTTTCGAGCGTGCCCTCAAGTTTTCGTGCCTCAAGAATCGAACGCAACTGATCGAGAGTGAAGTTGTCTAGCATGTCGCGAGGCTCTCCATCAATGGGAAAATTTCCGGTAATCTACAAGGTTCCACCGCACTGACTGATCGAAGATTAATTCAACCGGTCATCGCTACACCTCTCCACAGGGAATTACGATGAGGTGTAGAAGGCGAAACCGAGTACCAAGCTATTGATAACGGTAGGCACAATGAGAACTGCATAGGTTATAACTTCACAGGTATTTGCCGTATCATCCAAAAGATTTATACGTTTTACTTAATTCAGATATCAACTGAACTGAAGTCATAGAGGGCCGCGACCACGGTACATTTTTAAAAAAAGGGCGGCTGAGCGAAGGCGAGTCGCGGCGCGATGCTTCGCCGTTGCAGGCTGAACCTCGTCTTGATCTCGCCATAGTAGCGAGACCGGACCTATGCGACCAAGCTCTCCGATCGATCTGCGAGCAAAACGAAAATTCCTGGAGGAGTTCCCGCCTACCGCTGCCGACTTCAGTATCAACAGGAGAACGACGGCAATTACGAAAGGGAACACCACGCCTAGGGATGGTCTGAAAAACCTCTGCCAACGGAAGGGCGGCAGAGACGTTAAATGAGGATCACGAAAGCTGCATGAC
>NZ_JAGIQB010000119.1:0-5859 GCF_017815025.1 Cupriavidus phytohabitans | reverse complement strand
TGTAAGGAGTCCTCAGATTAACGATTCAGCAAGTCGTCGCGCTGACGTCCACTGCCGGTATTTCAGCAGCCTGTTAGGGCAGCAACCTGCTGTCGCCGCGCCATGACTTCTGCAAGGGCCTCTGCCACGCGCGGCGCGTTCTGCTCGCTCAGACCGGCGACACAGATTCGTCCGGACTGAACCATGTAGATGGCCTTCTCATCCTTCAGCCAGAACGTCTCTTCAGGCGTGAGTCCTGTGTAACTGAACATTCCACGCTGTGTCGTCAGATAGGATGCATCCATGGAAGGAATGTTGGCTTCCATCACTTCACGCAGGATCTTCCGCATCGACTTGATGCGCACGCGCATTTGCTCAATTTCCGCTTCCCACATCTGATGCATGGTCGGATCTTCCAGAACCGTGGCGATGATGCGAGCGCCGTGAAGCGGGGGACTCGAGTAAATCGTGCGCACGATAGACTTCAACTGGCCGAGGACTCGGCCAGCGACGTCAGCATTGGCACAGACAACAGAAAGTCCGCCTACCCGCTCACCGTAGAGCGAGAAGTTTTTGGAGAATGAGTTGGATACAAAGACGGTCATGCTACGCGCAATGAGCTTCCGAATGGGAGACGCATCTTCATTTAACCCATCACCGAAGCCTTGGTAAGCCATATCCATGAACGGAATCAGCCTGCGTTGCTCCATGATGTCGACTACGCGATCCCACTGGTCCGGCGTCAGGTCGCAGCCGGTCGGATTGTGACAGCTCGGCTGCAGCAAGACAATGCTCTTCTCGGGCAAGCCGTTCAGAGTCGCAATCATTCCTTCGATGTCAACACCCTGTGTCTTTGCATCGTAGTACGGATAGACACCGACGTTGAGCCCGGCTGATTCCAGCAGCGGCCTGTGATTGTCCCATGTGGGATCGCTGATCCAAACAGCACTGTCCGGAAAGTAAGCGCGGATAAAGCGTGCCGCCACGTGCAGCGCACCGGATCCGCCAATGGTCTGAATAGTAGCAACGCGCCCTTCTCGAACTGCGTCGGTATCTTTGCCAAAAACCAGATCTTGAATGCACTCGCGCAGACGTGATAGCCCTTCCATCGGGAGATAAGTATGCGGCTGCGGATTGTTGCGCAGCGCTTGGGCCGCCTCACCCACACTGCACAAAATAGGAATGCGACCATTATCGTCGTAATACAAGCCGATTCCCAGGTTTGCCTTACCGACGGTCTCATCGGCAGCGAACTTCTCCATTAACGAGAGAATAGGGTCCCCCGCGTATGAGCCTACATGATCAAGCATTGAATTTTCTTGTCTAAAAGTCAGTTTCTGAGCACCTAACGGCGCTATCTTCCGCAAATTGCTCTCACCCGTTGCCCCGTTTTCCTTCGAGAAGCCAATCACCAATTCCCGTCCTCGCATACCGGATTCAACGATGCTCCCGGGAGGTGCCCTTGCCCTTAGATTAATCACCTTGCCATTGAGAGGTAGAGATTCCAGCTCGCTTCATCGCTGCCATATCTTCATCCAATGTGCGGTCAAGCTGGTGCGGGGACAGACGCACTCGTGTTGTAGTGAATGAATCCAATATCTCGTTGTTAGTAGGAATCGAGGCCGGAAGAGATTTCACAGTGTCGGCGCGTAGCGCGCCACGCTAGACGACAACGAACCAAGGCTTGCGTCACTGGTGAATATCCGTGTCAATCGAGAAAACCTAGACGGCGGTTCTTTTTCACAAGCTTGGCTTACCAAACACATATAAAATGTATGTCGCGTCGTAACATTAGAGGTCTTTCACATTCGACGTGTTAGAGATTCGACAACCTATGTTTGCTGGGAATGCAAGTTCCATGCTGACCGGCGGCGAGTACACACGAGGAAGACACGACGAACGTAAAAAGGCTTAGCTTTCGTTGGGTAAGACTCTCATTTCGTTTCAGTTCATTGCGGCTGCTTGCTCTCTTCGAGCCGGACAAAGAACGCGCGCAGCCTCGTCATCGCTTCCGCCAGTCTCTCCTTGGACTCTGAGCCAAAGCAGATACGGAGGTATCCCTCGCCGGCCCGGCCATAGAAGCTCCCAGCCTCCGTTGCAACTGCCACCTCCTCCAAGATCTGCTCCGCGAGGGCCTGAGAGGGAATGCCCGTCGATTCGATGTTCGCAAAGGCATAGATGCCACCTTCGGGGACAGCGCACCGGATGCCGGGAATGGCGTTCATGGCTGCCACCACGAGATCTCGCTTTTCGTTGTCCTCTTGCACAAGGCCGGCTAGCGTACCACTTTCATCTACGACGGCGGCGAGTGCACCATACTGCGCGAAGGTGTTCACGTGCGTCACGTCGTTCATGGTGATTTTCAGCATCGCTGGGATAACTTCTCGAGGCGCAACCAGATATCCCACACGCCAGCCATCCATCGCGTAGGATTTGGTGAATGCGAACATGGATACAGTTCGTGTACTCATGCCCGGCAGCGAGGCGATGCTGACATGTCGGGCATCGTCATACGTGATGTCCTCATAGACCTCGTCCGACACAACAATCAAATCGTGGCGGATTGCGATCTGAGCCAGTTCGCCCAACTCAGCGAGGCTGTAGACGCGGCCGGTTGGGTTCGAGGGATTCACCAGTACGATCATGCGGGTTCGTTCAGTGATAGCCGCCTCGATGATCTTTCCATCGATGCTGAATCCCCGATCCTTGTCCAGGGCAACCAGGATCGGGCGCGCACCAGCCAACTCAATCTTCCCGAGGTGCTGCGGATAGTGCGGTGAGAGGAGGATGACTTCATCGCCATCGTCCAGCAGTGCCATGAAGGCGGCGAAGGCTGCGTGGGTCAGCCCATTGGTCACGAGGATCTGTTCGGGCGAGACATCGAGTCCGTTCTTCTTGGCCAGCTTGCGTGCGAGCGCCTCGCGAAGGATCGGTAGGCCTTGCGGATCGCTATAGTGAACCTCGCCACGTTGGAGTGCGGCGATTGTCGCCTCCTTGATGACAGCGGGTGTGTCGGCGAACGGTCGGCCGATTTCCAGGTGAATGAGGCTCCGGCCTGCACCCTCCAGGTAAGCATACATGCCAAAGGACTTCTTTGACGATGTCGAGATGCGCTTTGCGATTTTCATATCTTTAGATTCTTTTCTTGGGTCATGGTATCGGCAGACGACGGTGCAAATATCGAATCAGATCGATAGGTCGAAGTCCGCTGGCAGCGTAACCTCAAGCATCTCAAGATCCGCACTGCACTCGTCGAGGCTGTACGAGGTATTGCCAGGAATGACGATGCTGTCGTCTGCACTCAATGCGTAGGGAGTGCTGCCGGTGGTGACAGTAAGCGAGCCATTGAGGATGAAGAACAGGCAGAACTCGGTGGCGTGCAGCCGTTTGGCACTCGCTGAGGTTCTCTTCGGACGGACGAGGCGAACGCCACCCAGGCCATTTGTCGCCTCGCCGATACCGGTATCGGCCGCGATGAATCCTGGCGATTTCCAAATTTCCCAGGAAGCCTTTTCGGCGATGAATCGCACGAAACGCTGACCTTCGAACTTGTGGTCTGGCGCATACAGGCCGTTTGGCAAGACCATGTTCTGGTCCGCCATCGTGATGTGCTCCGCTGGACTACCAATCTCAACCACTTCCGCGCCGGCGGAGCTCTCGAGAACTCGATGCCGGATCATTGTCGGTTGCAAGACACAGTCGCCCGGGCTTAGAACAAACGGATCGCCTTGGCCCTCATACGCGACGCGCACCCAGCCTTTGCGGCAGAAGATCACCTGGAAGCGAGCCTTGTGATAGTGCACGTAGTCAGGAACCGGTCCACCTTCGAGGATCCGGATATGCGAAGCCACAAAGGCGCCGCCATGACGCCCTGGCAGCAGATCTCGGTAGCGAAGACCAGCCCGGCCAACTGTCCACGGCGTGCCATCGGCCTGAAGGGAGACGGAGAGCTCTTGTTTGGATTCCACCGACTGCATCGGCGGATTGGCATAGGTTAAGCGGACCTTCACGCCGTTGGGGGCGATGAGTTCGCGCACGCCTTCTCCGAGTTGGCCTGGGTCATCACAAAGCAAATGCAGTTCTTCAGCACTCGCTCGCTTGCCAGGCCGCAGAAGCACCGTCAGACCTTTTCCGGAAAGGATGGCTGTTCGCGGTGAATCAGCGGGGAAGATTGCGTCAATACGAAAGCCTAGCCGTTCGATGAAGAACTGCATGGTTGGAACAAGGTCCTCGCAGTGCAACGGAACCATAAAGCCACGGATTCCCGCTACTGACTGCTCGCCATTCGTCGTGGAGATATTCATGATTGGTGTCGAAAATTAGATGACTGAAATGATTTTGTAAAACCAAAGGGCTATCATTAAAAAATAGTCATCCGATGGCGGCCCGGTCAGGGTGCAGGCAATGCCGCGGCGTCGTGGTGAACGTGAAAGCATGGCTACTTGAATACCCGGACTCGTAGTTTCAGAAACGCGAGGCAGGAGAGACTAAGCAAAGCGCATCCGATCAGGTAGAAAGCTGGTGAAAGAGGATTGTCAGTCCGTCCGATCAGGAGGGTGACAAACCACGGTGTAAAGCCACCGAACACCATGACGCCGAGGTTGTAGCTGAAGCCTAGTCCGGTGCTGCGGATGTTCTTGGGGAACAGCGAGGACAGCAAGGCCGCGAGGGGGCCGTAGTAGATTGCTTTGAGGATGCCCGCCAGGATCATGATCGTGATGAGAACCGAAAGCTTCGGCGAGTGAACAAGCCAGGCGAAACACGGATAAATCGTAACCAGGGTAATGAGTGCGGATGCCGCCATAAGCTTCGTACGGCCGTACTGGTCTGCGGCAGCCCCCATAAATGGGGTGAGGAACATCAGAATCGCACCAGTCGTGACCGTGGCCGCAAAGCCTGTAGTGGCAGGCAAATGCAGTTGCATTACCGCATAGGTCGGCATGTAGAGAATCATGAGATAGCTTGCAGCGGTGGATACCGCCATGACTCCTGCAGCAAGTAGGATCCGAAGCTTGCAGGTACTTAGCAACGTAACAATTGGCGAGCTGGTAGATTGAAGCGGGTGCTGCTCGCTCACTTTTGCTGGCGACATGGTGTCATCGATATGCTTTCGGATGTAGAGGCCTACAGGTCCGACGAGTAGGCCGAAGACGAACGGAAGACGCCACCCCCCATTGTCGATCTGAGATTGGGTGAGAAGGGTGCTTAGCAGTAACCCTGCGCACGATGCCATCACGGTGCTCATACCTTGGCTCGAGAACTGCCAACTCGCCAAGAATGCCTTGCCGCCTGATTTCTGTTCGAACATGAGAGCGGTGCCGCTTCCGAACTCGCCCCCAGTCGAGAAGGAGATGATGATTCGCGCGGCCATCAATCCGATAGGGGCCGCAATACCAATGGTTTCGTACGTCGGGATGGTTGCGCAGATTAGCGTGCCGAACATCGTCAGCGCGAGCGACATCAATAAGCCAGCCTTTCTTCCCTTGCGATCGGCATACCGCCCCAACAGCAGCGCTCCCAGGCCTGAAAACATACGAAATACCAAGGGTTCCGAACGTCAGCATCAACGAGACTGTCTCGTTGCTCGTCGGAAAGAACAGTTTCGAGATGGTGACGGCAAAAAAGCCATAGGCTGCAAAATCGAACCATTCAAGCGCGTTGCCTATGCTCGTCGCAATAATCAGGCGCTTTAATGACCTGTTTCCTTCTTCGTCCCTGACGTGGGGAGTGGTAATGGCTGTGTTCATGGGGCGGCAGTATTTTAATGTGCTACTTCATAAAAACGTACAGCTTCGGGGAGAACGGGCTAAGTGAGGGCATAGCCTTTCTCATCCGAATCGCCTAAATCCCAGAAGATTCCAGTCATGATCTGCAGCGCTT
>NZ_JAGIQB010000011.1:0-161892 GCF_017815025.1 Cupriavidus phytohabitans | reverse complement strand
GCCCCCGTGTGGTCAAAGCCCTGCCTAAGCGCTACACCGTCCGGTACCTCAGAAAGGACCTTAACTGAACGCCATTAGGCCACGCGGCCCCGTTTTCCATTCATGCGAACTTGCAACGGCTCGTCGTCACTCGGGCTGGATATTCGCCGCCTTGATGATGCGACCCCACTTGCCGGACTCCTGCGCCTGGAATTTCGCGAGCTCGGCGGGCGTGCTGGTAAACACTTCGGTGCCTGTCGACTGGTAGAAGCTGGCCGCGGTGTCGCTGCGCGCGGCCTTCACCATCAGCGCGTTGAGCCTGGTCACCACGGGCTGCGGCGTTCCGGCCGGCGCATACGCCGCGAACCAATAGCTCATCTCATAGCCCTTGACGCCGGCCTCGTCGATGGTCGGCACGTCGGGCGCCAGCGGCGAGCGTGCCTTGCCCGAAACGCCCAACGCGCGCAGCTTGCCGCTCTTGACCTGCGGCAGGCCCGTGGCGGTGTCGGTGATCATCATCTGGATCTGGTTGCCGAGCAGGTCGGTGATCGCCAGCGGGTTGCTCTTGTACGGCACATGCAGCAGCTCGACGTGCGCCATCTGCTGGAACAGCTCGCCGGCGATGCGCGACGACGAGCTGCCGCTGCCGAAGCTGAGCTTGCCCGGTTGCTTCTTTGCCAGCGCGATGAACTCGCCCACGGTCTTGGCCGGCACCTGGGGGTTGACCACCATGATCTGGCCGCCGCGGCCGAGCGCGGTCACCGGCGCATAGTCCTTGACCGGGTCGTATGGCAGCTTCCTGAACAGGTGCTCGTTGGCGGCATGCGTGGTGTTGGTGCTGATCAGCACGGTGTAGCCGTCGGGCGCGGCCTTGGCGACGTCAGACGCCGCGATAAAGCCGTTGGCGCCGGGCTTGTTGTCGACCACCACGGTGACCTTGCTGTCCACCGTGATGGCCTGGCCGATGGCCCGCGCGAGCTGGTCGGTGGCGCTGCCGGCGGCGAATGGCACCACGAAGCGGATCGGCTTGTCGGGGAATTCGGCCCACGCCTGTCCGGCGGGCAGGACCAGTGCGCACAGCGCGACGGCGGCCAGTGGCTTGAGGAATCGGTGCATCGTTGTCTCCTGTAGAAATCGTTGTTGGTGCGGATTCAGGGTGCGGCCGGCGCCAGCCGCGGCGGCAGCGGGATCTGCAGCTGCAGCAGGCGGAATGACAGCGCCTTGCCGTGGGTGTCGAGGTTGAGCGCGTCATTGACGCCGCCGTCGAGCACGCCGTCGATGACGAAGTTCATGGCGTGCAGCGACGGCACCAGGTAGCGCGTGACGGCGCTGGGCCGGCGCTCGCTGAACAGCGCGCGCACGGCGTCCTCGGTGACCTGGGCAACCAGGTGCTCGTAGTCGCGCGCGTCGTAGGCGATCACGCTGATGTTGGAACGGTCGCCCTTGTCGCCGGTGCGGCCGTGGGCGAACTGGTAGAGCGCGGCGGTGGCAGTATCGATCGTGGTCATGGCGTCGTCCTCAGGCGATGAAGCGATGCGTGGCGGTGACGGCTTCGCGCGGCACCAGGCACGACACGGCGTTAAGACGCGCGCGTTGCGCCGTGCGCACGCCGCCGCCGCCGGCGGGGCCGCAGGTGTAGAGCGCGTTGACCTCGCGCAGCAGCGCCTGCGCCACTGCGGCATCGTCATGCGCCAGCGCCGCGCGCAGGCGCACGTCCTGCGCTTCGGCTTCGGACGGCTGGCGCCGGGCGAGCATCGCGCCGGCGTCGTCGGCGAATACGCTGAGCACGCCGATCAGGTCGAAGCGGATGGGCACGTCGTGGCCAAGCATCTGCATGCGCCGGCGCAGGATGTCGGCCGCCAGGCGCGCGCGGGCAGCGGCGTTCGGGCCGGCATAGGAGATCTCGCCTTCGGCCAGCCAGCCGCCGTGGCTGAACACATTGGCCTTGAGCTGCGCCGGGCGGGCGTGGCCGCGCACGTTGCGCACCGCCACGCGGTCCGGGCCAATCTGCGTGACGATGACGGCGCCAATGTCGGCGACTACGTCAGGGGTCAGGTACGCGGCCGGATCGTGGACTTCGTACAGCAATTGCTCCTTGACCGTGCGCAGGTCGACGCAGCCGCCGGTATCGGCTGCCTTGAAGATCTCGATGCCGCCGTCGCTGGCGAGCTGCGCGATCGGAAAACCAAGCGCGT
Organism: Cupriavidus phytohabitans; assembly: GCF_017815025.1. Lineage (NCBI taxonomy): Bacteria > Pseudomonadati > Pseudomonadota > Betaproteobacteria > Burkholderiales > Burkholderiaceae > Cupriavidus > Cupriavidus phytohabitans. The sequence continues at coordinate 159,718 of NZ_JAGIQB010000011.1, read as the reverse complement.
GGACATCGGGCACGTCCTTCATGCCGGGATCGGCAAAGTAGCCGCCTGTGACCTGGGCCCCGCACTCGAGCAGGTGGCCGGCCATGGTGGCGGCGGCGAGCCGGTCCCAGTCGTGCCACGACCAGCCGTGATGCGCCATCGCCGGACCCACCGCCAGCGCCGGGTCGGCGACGCGGCCGCACACCACGACCTGCGCGCCGCCGGCCAGCGCCGCGGCGATGCCTTGTGCGCCGATATAGGCGTTGGCGCAGACAAAGCGCTCGGCGTCGAAGGCGTCGCCAAGGATGCCCTGGAGCAGCGCGCGCCCGGCGTCGTGCGAGAGATCGTCGCCCTCCACTACCGCCACGCGCGGCACCGGCAGGCCGAGTTCGGCCGCCAGCTGCAGCACGCGCCGCGCCGCCGCTTGCGGATTGGCCGCGCCGAAATTGCCGATGATGGGAATGCCATGTTGCAGGCACAGGCCGAGCACCGGCGCCAGCAGCGCATCGAGCAGCGGTTCGTAGCCGTGCGCGGGATCGTTGCGCCGCGCCAGCTGCGCCAGCGCCAGCGTGCGTTCGGCCAGCGTCTCGAAGATCAGCGCCGCGGGCTGGCCGGCGGCGATCAGCGTGCGCACCACCGGCAATGCGGCGTCGGTGCGGTCGCCGGAGAAGCCGGCGCCGGAGCCGATCAGCAAGGGAGCAGTCATGGTCGGGGCAAGGTTGTTGGCTGGGTCGAAGCCATTCTAGGCCGCACCCGTCCAGCCAAAAAACGGATTATTTGGATTAATCTATCGTCTTATTGGATAAGTACGAATCCTCGATGAACCTGTCGGTCAAGCACCTGCGCGCCTTCGTGGCGCTGGCGACCTACCGCAACTTCACCCGCGCGGCGCGCGCCTGCCACCTGTCGCAGTCGGCCTTCAGCGCACTGGTGCAGACGCTGGAGGAGCAGGCCGGCAGCCGCCTGTTCGAGCGCACCACGCGCCACGTTGAGCTGAGCACTGATGGCGTGCGCTTCGAGCAGACCGCGCGGCGGCTGCTGGCGGATTTCGAAGCGGCGTTTGAGGACCTGCGCGCGCACGCCGAGCGGCGCAAGGGCCGCGTGTCGATCGCCGCGCTGCCGTCGCTGGCGGGCGGCGACCTGCCGCCGCTGCTGGCACAGTTCCGCGCACGCTACCCAGGCATCGTGCTGGAACTGTTCGACCAGTTGGCCGATGGCTGCATCGAACTGGTCCGGCAGGGCCGCGCCGACTTCGCGCTGGCACCCGCGCCGGCGCAGGACGACGACCTGCGCGTCGAGCCGCTGGTGCGCGACACCTTCCACCTGGTATGCCCGGCCGGCCATCCGCTGGCGCGCAAGCGCCGCATCGCGCCGCAAGCCCTGGCGGGCGAGCCGTTTATCCAGCTGTCGCGCACGACCAGCGTGCGCCAGCATCTCGACGCTGCACTGCACCCGTTGCGGGTACACAGCGTGATGGAGGTGGAGCACCTGGCGACCGTGGCGGCGCTGGTGCAGGCCGGACTCGGCATCAGCGCGGTGCCGTCGCTGGCGCTGTTCCAGTTCCGGCGCGAGGGCCTGGCGATCCGGCCGCTGCAGCTGCCGTCACTGGTGCGCGATATCTGCCTGGTGCGGATGAAGGACCGCGGCGACTCCGCGGCCGCCGCGGCAATGATCGAAAGCCTGCAGGCGTTCTACCGCGGCGGCAAGGCTCCGGCGCGGCGCTGACCCGCCCCCATCACCCTCGCGGACTGGCACGCAGAATTGGGTACGCTTTGCCGTTTGCGGCTGGTCAGAAGTGGCCGAGGTAGCCGCCGTCGACCGCCAGCACGTGCCCGGTGATATACGACGCCGCCGGCGATGCCAGGAATACCGCCGCGCCCGCGATCTCATCCGGCCGGCCCCAGCGGCCCAGCGAGGTACGCTGGCGCAGCCACTCGGCCACGCTTTCGTCGTCGACCATCGGCTGGTTCGGTTCGGTGGCGAAGTAGCCGGGCGCGATCGCGTTGACGGTGACGCCGAAGCGGCCCAGGTCCGCGGCCAGCGCGCGCGTCAGCGCATCCAGCCCGCCTTTGGTGGCGGGATATAGCACGTCGCCCGCGCGCGCGACCTGGCCCGCGATCGAGCTGACGTTGACGATGCGGCCGTACCGGCCGCGCTGCATCCGTTGCGCGGCGTGGCGGCACAGCGTATAGGGCGCGACCAGGTTGGTCTCGAGCATTTCGCGCAGGTCGCCGGCATCGAGATGCGCCATCGAGCTGCGGTTGCGCGCGCCGGCGTTGTTGACCAGGACATCGAGCCGGCCATGGGCGGCATCGATCCGCGCGAACGCTGCCTCGACCGCCGCTTCATCGGTGATGTCGAGCACCAGCGCCTCGGCGCTGCCGCCGCGCGCGGCCAGGGTGGCGACCGCGTCGTGCACGCGCGCCTCGCTGCGCGCCGCCACCAGCACATGCGCACCGGCATCGGCCAGCCCGGCGGCAATCGCCAGGCCCAGGCCCTGCGCGCCGCCGGTCACCAGCGCGACGCGCCCATGCAGTGAAAACGGGGTACGCGCAGCGGCGTCGGGGGATGAGATAGGAGTAGCCATGCGGGCGAATATACCGCAGCAGGCCGGCCCACGTTGCGCGCAGCCAGCCTGCCCCGCAGGCCTGTCCGCCCGCTCGCTCAGCGGATCAGCTTGCCGGTGGAAGAGACGATCGACATCTCGACAAAGGACGAGCCGGTATGGCGCGCGGCGCTGTAGCTGATCAGGATGCCGCCGAGGTCATAGTCGCGCAGGCCTTCGAGCGCGCTGACCAGGCGCTCGCGCGTCGGCTCGGGCCCGGCGCGGCGCAGGCCTTCCACCAGCACCTTCGCCGACATGAAGCCCTCCATGCCGGCGTTGGACGGCTCCACGCCCTGCTGCCGGGCCTGGTTGCGGTACTCGCTGGCGAGCGTCATCTGGCTGGAGTTGGTCCCCGGCACCACCTGCGTGATGATCAGCCCGCGCGCATCGTCGCCCAGCTCGCGGATAAAGGAGTCGGCGGCGTTGTTCGACAGCGTGACGAACTGCGCCTGGCTGCCGGCGCGGCGCAGCTCGCGGATGATGCGCGCGGCTTCCGAGCCCGAGCCGATCACCAGCACCGCCTGCGGGTTGGCCTTGTTCATGGTGGCAACGCCCTGGCTGATGTCGCCCATCGGCCGCGCGAAGCTGACGGCCGCCGCGGGCTGCACGCCGCGCGCCTGCAGCGCGGTGGTATAGCCTTCGAGCACGTCCTGGCCGAAGCCGTCGGTGGTGTGGAAGATGCCGATCCGGCTCATGCCGGTGGTGGCCAGGTGGTTGATCGCGCGCGCGACTTCATCCTGGTACTTGGCGCGCACGTTGAACACGTAGCGGTTCACCGGCCGGTGCAGCGTGATCGCACCGGTCAGCGGCGCCACCAGCGGCACCTTGTGCTCGGCCACCAGCGGCAGGATGCTCTCGTTCTGCGGCGTGCCGCGCACCATGAACAGCGCGAACACCTTGTCTTCGTCGAGCAGCTTGCGCACATTGTCCGGCGTGCGCTTGGCATCGAAGCCATCGTCGTAGGTGACCAGCTCGATGCGCCGTCCCGCCACGCCGCCACTGGCGTTGACCGAGCGCAGGTACACCTGCGCGCCGGCGATCTGCTCCTTGACCGAACCGGCGACCGGGCCGGTGATGCCGGCCGACTGGCCGATGCGGATGGTGTTGCGGGTCACGCCCGGTTCCGCCTGCGCCGTTTGGGCGGCCCATCCCAGCGTGGCGGCCAGCACGCCGCACGCGATCCATTTCGCCTTCATCGTTGTCCCCTCTGGTATGTCGTTCTTCTGTTGCACGATTGCGCGCGCTGCGCACGGCAATAGCCATGCGCCGTTGCGAAAATTACCGCATGCGTCAGGCCAGGGCAAACAGGAGGTGGAGGGGTGTTGCAGCGGCATCACACCGGAACCGGATGGCGGTTCCGGTGTGGCCAGCCACGCGCTAAGAGATGCGCGTCAAGGCGCGCCACGCGGGGGCGCGCGAGAGACTGCGGATGGCCTTTGCCCTCACGACGGCAAGGCCTGCTGCGGACGGATCAGGGGAAGGCCGGCACGGCCGGATCGAGACCGGCGAAACGGGCTTCCGGATGCGCGTTCTGCAGCAGCGTTTCGATTTCCTCGACGCGGCCGCGCGGCACGTCGACCATCAGCAGGATCTTGCCCGCCTCGATGTCCTTCTCGAACGCGCGCAGGCGGCTGTTGGGCGCAGAACTGCCGATCATGCTCGCGGCCCATGCGCCGAACACCGCGCCGAGCACCGCCAGCACCCCGACCAGGCCCCACTGCGGCGTATCGCCGACGATCGGGAACATGGCCACCACCACGCCAGCCACCACGCCCACGCCGCCGCCGACCATCAGGCCCATTTCCGCGGCATGGACGATGTCGGACGTCTGGAACAGGTTGGCTTCGTGCAGGCCCGTCATGTCTTCGCCGTCGCGCGCCACGAAGTGGATGCGGCGGTTTTCGACGCGGGCGAGCAGCAGGTCGTCCATGGTGCGCCGGGCGCTTGCCACGTCGGGCAACAACCAGAAGATGCGTTTGCGCATGTCTCTCTCCTTGTTCAGGCCGCGCCGTTGGTGTGGGTAGACCAGGTGAGAAAGTACCGCTGACGGCGCGGGGTTATTTCGTTGTACGCCGTTCGGGTGGCAAGCGCAAGGCAACCGCCGGGTCGCTTCGCGCGCGCACGCGCATGTGAAGCGCACGCGTGCCCTGCTGGTGCAAGGCACGCGTCACGTGGGTAAGAAACGCCTGGAAAAGCGCGGCGAAAGCCGCTTCAGAAAGTGATCGGCAGGCGCAGGTTCACCTGCAGGTCGGGCGTGTCCCGCGTCAGGCCCGCACCCACCGACAGGTTCAGCGTGTAGCGGTCGTTGAAGCGGTACGAGTAGCCCACCAGCAGCGTGCCTTGCGTGATGCGCACCGAGCCCGGCACGGTCTGTCCGTTCTGCTTGGTCGGCCAGATGATGGCCTGGTCATAGCCGATACTGAACGAGGCCTTCTCGTTGAGCGACAGGCCCATGCCGAAGCTGAACTCGAAGATATCGCCCGGGGCGATCTTGCCCAGGTTCTCCGTCTGGCCGTTGAGCACCGTGCGGCTGACGTTGTCGCGAGCAAAGTTGTGCAGGTAGCTGAAGGTACCGAAGAACACCGCGGGGTCGGTCGGCAGCAGCCAGGTGATACCCGGCTGGATGGCCTGGAAGCCGGTGCCGGTCGGCAGCCCGAGCGGCAGGCCGGTGCCGGTGGTGTTGCCCACGCAGCGCGTCACGCAATCGGTCACCACTTCGAACGGATCCGTGCCGGTGGCCGACTTGTAGCGCAGCCAGCCGACGAAGTACGGCATCTTCTCGTTGCCGTAGTTGAGCTGGTAGCGCACCGTCGCCTCGACGTCGCCGAGGCCGGCGCCGCTGGCATTGAATACGTTGTCGACGGCGGTGCCGGTGAAGACTTCACGGCTGATGGTCGAGCCCGAGGTCTTCACGTAAGGCACCTTGGCCTCGACTTCCAGCCGCTTGGTCACGCCATAGCGCAGCGCGATCGACGGGATGTAGGTCGAGGTCTTGACCTCGCGCACATCGAGCAGGCCGATCAGGATCGCGGGGATCACCGTGTAGCCCACCAGCGCCACGCGGTTGTTGGACGAGTAGCCGTACTGGAAGCCAGGCTCGACCACCAGCTTGCCCTGCGCGGTCAGCACGCCGGGCTGGTCGATGATCGGCGCGATCTCGGGCGGCCGGGTTTCGCGCTCGGGCGGGCGGCCCACGGGTTCTTCCACGGCCACGGTCTGCGGGTTGGCGGACTCGCCCGCCTGCGGGCCCTGCGCGACATCCTGAGGCGGCTGCAGCGTGATCTGCTGCGGGTTGTTGACCGCGTTGGGCGCGCTTTGCGCCGCGCTGGCCGCCGCCGCAGCGGTGGCGGCATTGGTGGCGTTGTTGGACGGCGACACGCCGCCGCCGACACCCTGGCCGCCGCGCTTGGTGGCCAGCACTTCATTGCTGATGACGCTGCGCAGCTCGCGGATGACTGCCTCTTGTTCGGCCAGTGCCCGCTTCATGGCGTCGAGCTGGGTGGCCTGTTCGGCGAGTTCCCTTTGCAGCATTTCCAGGCCCGCCGCGGGTCCGCCCGCATCCGGGGTCTGGGCCTGCGCCAGGCCACCGAGCAACAGCAACGTCGAGCATCCGGCGCTCCGGATGCCCTGCATCGACCGCTTCTTCATCACGTCTTCCTCCCCCGGGACGGGCGGGCTATTGTCAGGAGCCCGCAACCTGTACTGCCTGCTGCTTCGCTACGATTACCTCATGCTGGCGGCCCGCATCAACGCATCCTGCAGCGTCGTGTTGGCCAATTGCGACCGGAAAGCCTGCAGCGTATTCACGCTTGCGTCGATTGTCATCAGGCTCCGGATGCTCTGGTTGTTCAGACTGTTCTGGATCACCGTCGTGGGCGTACCCGCCAGCGACCCTACCGCGGCCGAATTGCCAGGGCCGTTCTGGATCACGTTCAACAAGCCGTTGGTCGCCACCTGGCCAGTGCTGGTCCCGACCACCGTCATGGGCGGGCCGGCAGCGCCGGCACTGCTGGCACTGCTGCCGCTGGCCGACGCGGACGCAGACGCGGCAGCACCGGCCGCACCGCTGGTCGACGCCGCAGCGCCGGCGCTCGCGCTGCCGGCCGACCCGTTCGCGCTTCCCTGAGCACCGCCCGTGAGACCCGCTAGCGCGCTATCGACCGCGGCGTTCGTGGAAGCCACAATGGCGGGACCCAGTGTCGTCGCCAGGCGCGCCGCCTGTTCTGCGGTGATGCGTCCGACGTCCGGGATGTTAATGCTGGTTGCGACGACCAGGGCCCCGTTGATATACACCGCGCGTTCGATACCGAACGAAACTTGCAGGTTCGGCATCTCGAATCCGCCCCGCATCTCGTCAAGCTTTTCATGTGCGACCGGTTTCCAGCCGGCCATGCTGCCGCGCGCGGCAGCCACGGGTGTGTCAGTATCGCGGGCCGAAGCGGCTGCCTGCGATGGCAGCGCCGACGGGTCGAGCCGGTCGGGCTGGTCAAGCGAACTGGCATGTGCCACGCCGGCACAGGCCAGACCCGCACCAAGCAGCATCGCGGCCGCCGCCGTGGCGGTGCGAGGCGCTGCAGGGGTCGGGAGGGAAGTCTGCAACATGATGCATTCCTCAGAAATCGCCAACGCCATGCTTGGGCATGACAGTGAAAAACAGGCTATCCCGGTTGACTCCCATCCAGTAAGGGCCGCTGGGCGCCAGGCGCCAGTCCGCGGCCAGGTTGAAGCGCGCGTTGTCCGTGCGGTTGTGGATCACGAACAACAGCTGGCTTTCCCATACTTTTTCGAAGTGCTCGCGTGACATGGCACGTGTTCCGCGGGCCGGATCACCGACCAGCACGCGGTTGCCCTTCACACCCTTGATCACCACGAAATGGTGGTAGCCATTCTCGGCGATCAGCACAATGGCCGGCACCTGCGTTTCTTCCAGCTTGGAAAGCGGCAATTCATAGCCGTCTGCTTCATAGCCCAACGCGGCCAGGAAGCGCTTCATGTCCAGCAGCGAGAACCCTTCGGCGCGGATCTTGGCCTGGTCGCCGTTGAGATACATGCTCTGGAACACCGTGGCTTCGTTCATCGGATGGCCGTACTGGTAGGTCAGCAGCGTGGCCACCGCGGCCGAGCCGCAGCTGAAGTCGTATTGCTGCCGGATCGTGGATTTGAAGCGCGCTTCGCGAACGCTGGTGACCCTGACGTTGTAGGGTTCGCCTGACGGACCGTAGAAAAGCGTGTCTGCGGCGTGGGCACAGGGGGTGGCCCCCGCGACCAGAGCGAACGTTACAGACGCCAACAGTTTTCGCAGCAGCTTCATTATTTGAACTGGACGTTGAGGATCGTGGCGTTCTGGATCAGCACGTTGGAGCCGGAATTCTGGATTGCCGTAGGAATTCCAGAGGCGCTCGCGAACGCGCCATCCGCAATATTGTTCGCACCGGACAACACGTTGACCGCCGCGTTCTCGGCCACGGTGCCGTGCAAGCGCATGTCGTTGACAGTAACTTCCGAACCACCGCGGATATCATCTAGTTTAGTCACAGGTACAGCTTTCGCCACCCCGCCGAACAATGTGGTGTCGGCTGCGGCTGAAGGTTGCGTGTGAGCAACAGTCTCCTGCGGGACGCTTGCAACACTGCGTGCGGCTGCCATGGCCTGATCCAGCCCTGGCGGCTCTGCACTTGCCTGCAGTGCAGGACAGGCAAGTAGGACCGTCGCAAACGCACTGACGGCAATGCGGACCGATTGCATGGTGTCATCCTCCCCAGGCCTCGTGCACGTACCCTGTCCCGGGCGGCACTAAGGCATATAGGCTTGCGTGGACGTGACAGGATCCGCGCGCCCGCACACAGGATGCGGGCGCCGGTCCTGCCGACATGGCATCGCGAAGTGCCGGCCCGCCCTCGCAAGAAGCTCAGGCAGGGCCGAGTCTGCGCGTATCAGGGGCCAGCGTTGACGTTGGCCTGCACGTTCACGCTCATCTGCGTCAGCGAGGCGGCGCCGCTGTTCTGGCTCGCCATCATGATGCCCGCCGCGGACTGACCGACGCTGGTCATCAGGTTGGACATGTTGAAGTCGCCTGTGGTGACGACGACGTATCCGCCAGCGCCGCCAGCGCCGCCGGCGCCGCCGTTGCCGACACCGCCAACGCCACCGGTACCGCCGGTGCCCGCACCGCCAGCGCCACCTGCACCGCCGGCGCCGCCGCTACCCGTGGTAGCGCTGCCGTTCGAGGCCGAGGTGCTGGCAGTGCCTGCAGTTGCCGCGCCGCCAGCGCCACCGCCGCCGCCGGAAGCAGTCTGCGTGCCACCCGCACCACCAGTGCCGGTGCCAGCGCCGCCAGTTGACGACGAGCCAGCGGTGTTCGTGCCGCCGGCACCGCCGGAGCCGCTGCCCGCACCACCGGTCGCCGTTGCGGTAGAGGTTCCGGCGCCGCCTGCGCCGCCGCCAGCGGTCGCCGCACCGCCCGTGCCACTGCCTGCACCAGCCGTGTTGGTACCGGTCGCGCCGCCTGCGCCGGCACCGGCACCGCCCGCACCACCCGCACCGCCCGTGTCGGCACCTTGACCGTTGGCGCTGCCGCCCGAACCGCCCGAGCCGCCCGAGCCACCGACCGCACCGGCCAGACCGCCAAGGGCACCGCTGGCACCCAGGGCATCACCGCCGATCGCACCGGCGCTGCCGCCCCGGCCGCCTGCACCGAGCGAAGCGCTCAGAGCACCGCCACCCTTGCCAAAGCCGTCGCCACCGCTGGCTCCCGCAGCACCTGCCGCGCTAAGCGCGCTGCCGCCCTTGCCATAGCCGTCGCCGCCATTGGCACCCCAGTTGGAGGCACGCCCGCCGTCGCCGCCGTCGCCTGCGATGGCCGTGCCGGCCTTGGCCCAACCAGCCGTGGCGCTGCCATTGGTAGCGCTGGCGCTACCGCCCGCGGCGCCGACCGCGCCGTTGCCGCCCGAACCACCTTGGCCAGTGCCACCGGCGCCGCCCGTGCCGCCCTTGCCACCGTAGCCGGTGCCGCCGTTGGCACTACCGGTGTTCGTGGCAACGTTGCCAATGCCATAGATGTTGTTGCCGCTCACGGTGCCATTCAGCTTGCTGACCGCAATTGCCGTGGTCTTGTTGAAGGAGCTGGCGATGCTGGACGATGCGGCGCCACCAACAGCCGCCGCAGTCCCGATGCCGTCAGCCGAGGCCTTCAGGCGGTTGTCGGAATTGGTCTTGGTCTTCGTACTCGTCTTCGACTTCGTGACCGTGGTGGTCCGGGTGTCAGTGCTGCTGTCGGTGCTGTTGTCGTTCTTCTGGATGGCCTTCGAGTACTCGTTCGCCGCTGCGCCACTGCCGCTTTGCGTCGAGTTGGCTGTGGCGGTCTGGTTGTTGTCGCCACCACCCCCTACGCCGTCATTGTTGGTGGTCGGATTTGCCCATGCGGAACCCGCAAATGCCATGGCAATCGCCGACGCCAGTAAGGTCTTTTTCATTCCTAGCTCCCAGGAGTATTCACAGTGTCACTGCGGCTCAGCCTCCGGCCGGCGCTCAAGTCCGGAACGACGGCTGGAGGTTCAGGTCCGGCAACTGCCAAACCGACCACCCCTAGCGCATAATCGGTGCCAGCCTCGCCACGTGAGGCGGCAAACCCTTGTAATACAAGGCCTCGCCGGTGGCAGCCGGGGAACTTTCTGGCCGCTTGCGCCATCAATGCGACCCCGCTCGCTGTGCACGTCAAACGACATGTCACACCGCTGTGACAGCGCCCCCCCAAGCGGCTCAGGGGCTACGCCGGGGTTCTAAAAAAATCCATTGGATTTCAAAGGCTTACTGATAACGCTGGGAGTTGCCCGATGCGCCATGCCACGTATCGGGCCTGAAACACGATTTCCGGGGTGCCGCCTCCGTCTCCCGTGTGCGCTGCCCCACATAGGGGGGATGTCCGCTTTTCGCCGCCTGCTTCCGGTCATCCGCACGTTCACCAGGTGGCGTGCCACCCCCGCTCCCGCGCAGTGCCACCGGCACGCGCATGACGCCGCCGTATGACCGGCCACCGGCTTGGCGCAATGCGGAGGTCATGGTGAAGCGGCGCGCGCGGACGTTGTATCCGAAGCGGCTCAGCCGCTATCCATGCTAGGCTCTATGTCTGATTTAAAGTACATTAGAGGCATTACAGACTTGTCATCTCTCTCCACAAGGGAAACCATGAGTGAAGCCGTCGTTCCCCTGTATCACCAGATTTACGTGGTACTGCGCCAGCAGATCGTCGAAGGACGCTTCGGCCAGGGTCCCCTGCCGGGAGAGATCGACCTGGCCAAGCAGTTCCACGCCTCGCGCGTGACCATGCGACGCGTGTTCGACCGGCTGGTGCAGGAAGGCCTGGTGCGGCGCCATCGCGGGCTCGGCACCTTCGTCAACCCGCACCCCGTGCGTCCCGCGTCGGCTACCGAGGAACGCGGCACCAGCCTGCTCGACAACATCATCGACATGGGCCAGAAGACGTCGGTGAAGGTGATCTCGATCGACGAAGTCCACGCCACGCCCGACGTGGCCGAGTCGCTGGGGATCCAGCCGGGGGATCCCGTGGTCAAGATCGTGCGCGTGCGCCACTACCGCAACCGGCCGCTGTCGCATATCACCGTCTACCTGCCGGCGGACCTGGGCCGCCCGATCTCGCGCAAGGCGCTGGAGGAAACCCCCGTGCTGCGCCTGCTCGAAGCCGGTGGCGTCAAGCTGGGCCGTGCCAGCCAGGTGCTGTCGGCGCGCCTGGCGGACGTGGTGGTGGCGCCGCTGCTGGACGTACCGGTGGGCGGCGCGCTGCTGGCGGTGCGCCGCGTAGTGAAGGATCAAGGCGGGCGCCCGGTGCAGTTGCTGCTCGGCCAGTACCGCCCCGACCGCTACGAGTACCGCATGGAGCTGTCGCCCGCCGGCGTGGACAGCGCCAATGTCTGGGTGGAAAGCGAGACCCGTCCCGGCCTGCGCGACTGATCCCGTCCGTGCGCCGCGAGGCGAGGGATGCGGGGACACCCGAGTCGGGCGATACTGCGCACTCCCGATCACATCAAGCGAGGAATCGTCATGCCTGTGTTCCGCCCGGTTTCATCCAGCCCGATCCGTCAGTCTCCGCCTGTGCCGGCTCGCCGCACCACGCTGCGACGGGTTGCCGCCATGGCCGCCTGCGGGCTGATCCTGCCACTTGCCGCCGCGGCGCAGGCGCAGGGCCAAGGCCAGAACCAGGTCGCCGGCGGCAAGCCGATCCGGATCCTGGTGGGCGCGCCCGCCGGCGGCACTACCGACACGCTGGCGCGCACCATCGCCCAGGAGATGTCGCAACTGCTGGAGCAGTCCGTGGTGGTCGAGAACCGGCCCGGCGCGGGCGGCAATATTGCCGCCGAGCTGGTCGCCAGGAGCGCGCCGGACGGCAGCACGCTGCTGATGAGCTTCACCAGCCACACCATCAACGCCACGCTGTACAAGAAACTGCCCTTCGACCCGGTGCAGGATTTCACGCCGGTCACGCTGGTCGCCACCGTGCCCAGCGTGCTGGTGGCCACGCCGAAGCTGCCTGCGAGTAACGTGCCCGAGCTGATCCGGCTGGCGCGCGCGGAGCCGGGCAAGCTGAATTTCGCCATCGGCTCGGTCGGCTCGTCGCTGCACATGGCCGGCGACATGTTCAAGATGATGACCGGCACCTATATCGTCAACATTCCATACAAGGGCACCGCGCCGGCGCTCACTGACGTGCTGGCCGGCCAGTGCGAGCTGATGTTCGCCAGCACGATCAACGTGCTGCCACACGTGCGCGCCGGCAAGCTCAAGGTGCTGGGCGTGACCAGCCCCGCGCCGATGTCGCAGTTCCCGGGCGCGGCGCCGATCGGCGCGACCGTCAAGGGCTTCGAGTCGAGCGCGTGGTTCGGCCTGTTCGGGCCGGCCGGCATGCCCGCGGAGGTCACGCAGGCGCTCTACCAGGCGGCGCGCAAGGGGCTGGAGTCACCCGGGGTGCGCAAGCGCCTGGAAAATGACGGTGCGCAGCCGGTGGGCATGGCGCCCGAGGCGTTTGCTGCCTTCGTCAAGCAAGACGTGAAGCGCTGGGCCTCGGTGGTCAAGTATTCGGGGGCATCGCCGGAATGAGCGTGCCTGCGGACTCGCCTTGCCCTGATGCAACGGCCAGGCCGGCGACGCTGGCCCAGAAGCTGGTCGCCCGCGCGGCCGGCCTGGACTATGCCGAGATCGGCACGGTGGCGATGTGCCAGGTCGACCTGGCGATGTCGCACGATTCCAGCGGCCCGCGGCGCGTCGCGCCGCTGTTGCAGGAGCTCGGCGTAGGCGTGTGGGATCCGTCGCGCTACGTCGTGGTGACCGATCACTTCGTGCCGGGCGGCGACGCCCAGGCCGAATCGATCCTGCGCTTCACCCGCGACTGGACGCGCCAGGCCGGCGCCGAGCTGATCGATGCCGAAGGCATCTGCCACGTGGTGCTGCCCGAACGCGGGCACGTGCTGCCGGGCCGCCTGATCGTCGGCGGCGACAGCCACAGTCCGACCGGCGGTGCGTTCGGCGCCTACATGTTTGGCGTGGGCGCCACCGAGATGGCCGGCGTGCTCGCCACCGGCCAGATCTGGCTGCGCGTACCGCACACGATCCGGCTGGAATGGGACGGCGTACTCGCAACCGGGGTCTGCGCCAAGGACATCAACCTGTTCCTGTGCGCCACGCTCGGCCTGGGCGGCGGACGCTATGAAGCGCTCGAGTACACCGGCAGCGCCGTTGCCGCGCTGCCGATGCAGGAGCGCATGACGCTGGCCAACATGAGCGCTGAACTGGGCGCGCAGACCGGCCTGGTTGCCCCCGATGCGGTCACGCTGGACTGGCTGGCACAGGCCGGCGTGGCGGCGCAGGTGCTGGCACAGATCGACCTGTCGCACTGGCGCACCGACGCGCAGGCGCCGGTGCTGGCGCACCACCGCTTCGATGCCGCGGCGCTGGCGCCGCAGGTGGCCGCGCCGCATTCGCCGGCCAACAGTGCGCCGGTCGACCAGGCCGCCGGCGAGCCGGTGCAGATCGCCTACCTCGGCGCCTGCACCGGCGCCAAGCTGGAAGACCTGCGCATGGCCGCGCGTGTATTGCGCGGACGCCGGGTCGCGCCGGGCGTCACGCTGCAGGTGGCCGCCGCCTCGCGCCGCGACCAGCAGCAGGCCGAACGCGAAGGCACGCTCGCGATCCTGGCCGAGGCCGGCGCCAGCCTGCTGCCCAACGCCTGCGGCGCCTGCGCCGGCTATGGCGCCGCGCGCTTTCCCGCCGGCAGCAGCGCCATCGCCTCGACCGCCCGCAACTTTTCCGGCCGCATGGGCGATGCCGGCAGCGCGGTGTGGCTGGGCTCGCCGATGACCGTGGCCGCCAGCGCCGTCACCGGCCGCATTACCGACCCGCGCACCTTGCTGGCATAAAACCATAACGACCCGGCCTGACCGCGCGCCTGCGCCGGCGGGCCTGACCTCTTGCATGACTGCTCCTGCCGCCCCCAATCCGGCCCATACACCGGCCCATACGCCGACCCATACGCCGGCCCCCACCCCGGCCGGCCGCATCTGGCGTTTCGGCGACAACGTCGACACCGATGCCATGGCCCCCGCCGTGCTGATGAAATCGCCGCTGCCCGTGCTGGCGCGGCACTGCCTGGCATCGCTGCGCCCGGAGTTTCCGGGCAGCGTGCAGCCGGGCGATATGGTGGTAGCAGGCGCCAACTTCGGCATCGGCTCCTCGCGCGAACAGGCGCCCCAGGCGCTGCGCGAGCTCGGCGTGGGTGCCGTGGTGGCGCTGTCGTTCGGCGGGCTGTTCTACCGCAACGCGATCAACCTGGGACTGCCGGTGCTGGTGTGCGCGGAGGCCGGCCGGCTGGCCGACGGCGCGCGGGCGGCGCTGGACCTGGAAACGGCGCTGCTGCGCCTGGACGACGGCAGCACGGTGGCGTGCGAGCCGATCCCCGATTTCCTGCGCGAGATCCTCGGCGCGGGCGGGCTGGTGCCGCATCTGAAGCGGCGCCTGGCCGCCCGGGCCTGACGCTTACGCTTACGCTGACGCTGCCGCTGGCGCGTCAGCCCGCGCGCGTGGTGGCCGCCTGGCGCAGCAGCCCGAGCGCCTCGTCGTCGCTGGTCTGGGTGAAATCCAGGTAGAAGGAGCCGACCGCGCCGAAGTTGGGCGGCGTATTCAGGCAGATCACTTCGTCGGCCGCCGGCTCCAGGGTGGCCAGCCCTTCCTGCGCGCCGACCGGCGTGGCCGCGATCACCCGTGCGGCGCCGGCCATGCGCACGCCTTCCAGCGCGGCGCGCATGGTCGCGCCGGTGGCGACGCCGTCATCGACCACGATCACGGTACGCCCGGCCCGCGCCGGCAACGGCGCGCCGCCGCGGTAGCGCTGCTGGCGCCGGGCGATCTCATCGAGCTGGCGCCCGCGTTCGGCATCGAAGCTGCCGCTTTCCACCGCGCGGCGCGCCCAGGGATCGTCATTCACCACCGTATGCGGCCCGCCGCCGCCGGCATCGCCCTCGACCACGGCGCCCAGCGCCAGCTCCGGGTAGCCGGTGGCGCCGATCTTGCGCACCAGCAGCACGTCGAGCTGCGCACCGAGCGCGCGCGCCACCTCGAAGGCGACCGGCACGCCGCCGCGCGGCAGCGCCAGCACCAGCGCCGGCTGGCCGAGCTTGTCGGCGCCGAAGCCCAGTTCCGCCAGGCGGCGGCCGAGGTAATGGCCGGCTTCGCGGCGATCGGCAAAGCACGGTGGGACTGGCATGGCGCGCTCCCGGTTTGGCTGGCCGGCAGGTTCCGGCCGGGGCACCGAATGGTAGCCCTCCGGCCAATATAGACCTTGCCGCGGAAGGCGTCCGCGCAACCGGCGCGTCGCCTTCATCCGCGGTCAACGTCACGCAAACCGTCGCGATTGGACACGATTGCGCAACAGTGTGTTCAACGCAGGGGGGCTGATCCCGGCGCGCCGGCGCATTAGGATGGTTGCGTTGCCAATCGCCGGCCCGGCCGGCCTCGACGTACCGCAAAATGACTTCGCAAGCCCACGCCCAGCATCCTGCCCACCATCCCGCCCATCCCTCCGACGCCACGGAAGCCGCCAGCCTGAACGCGCCCGACATCCCCTTCGGCTCGCTCGAAGCCGCGGCGCTTGCCGAACTGCCATACACCTTCCGGCCGTCCGGCACCTGCACCCGCTACTACAACGAATACTTCGGCTGACGCGCCGCTAGCCGGCGTCCGGCGCCGCCGCGCCGGAACTCATGACACGCTCGCACAGTGCGGCCAGGCGCGCGGCCATGTCGCGCGCCGGGGCCGGCAGGTCCGGCTGCGCGTGCAGGCTCAGCTCGACGTCCGGCACCGCCGCCGGCCAGCCGCCGCCGTCCAGCACCTGGTGATGCGCCGTGGCCAGGCGCCGTGGCAGCAGCGTGATGCCGAGCCCGTCCGCCACCGCGGCCAGGATGCTGGCCAGGCTCGCGCTGACGAAGGCGATGCGCCAGCGCCGCCCGCCGGCGTCGAGCGCGTGCGTCATCTCGCCGCGGTACAGCCCGCCGGCGGGAAATGCCACCAATGGCACCGGATCGCGCGCCACCGCCGGTCGGCTGCGGCTGTCGATCCAGCACAGCGGCTCGGGCCAGCTGGCCATGCCCGGCGCTTGCGCCACGCGCTGCTTGACCAGCACCAGGTCGAGCTCGCGGTCCTGGAAACGCTGCCACAGCTCGTGGCTCATACCGCTGGTCACTTCCAGGCGCACCCCGGGCCAGTCGTCGGCAAACCCGGCCAGCACCGGCGTCAGCGGCCGCGCGGCAAAATCCTCTGGCACACCGATGCGAATCTCGCCCTGCCCGGCGCTCTGGCGCAGCTGCCCGACCGCCTCGGCCATCAGCTGCTGCAGGCGGCGCGCATAGCCCAGCAGGCGCTCACCCTCCGGCGTCGTCACCACGTATCGCCCGCCACGGTCCAGCAGCACGCAGCCAAGCTGGTCTTCAAGCCGCCGCACCTGCTGGCTGACGGTTGACTGGGTCAGGTGCACGCGCTGCGCTGCGCGGGTAAAGCTGCCGCTTTCCGCCACGGCGACAAAACTCTGCAACAGCACGGGATCGAGTCGGGGGTCCTGCATGGCCGGCCTTCCATTGGATTTTCCACTGCCGGTGATTTCATCATTTAATTTCCCAATCACCAAGCCCCCGCGTACAGTGGGCACCCTGCCAGTTGCCATGCCGCAAGTCTTGCGAGCGTGGACTCACTTATAAAAAATCCCTGTACAGAACATGACCACTCACCAGGAATTCATGCGAGAGGCGGTGCGCCTTGCCGCGGCCAACCGCGACCGCGGCGGGCGTCCCTTCGGTGCCATATTGGCCATCGACGGCCAGGCCGTGGCCACCGGCGTCAACGACATCGTGCACAGCCACGACCCGACCACCCACGCCGAAATGGAAGCGGTGCGGGCCGCGGCGCGCAAGCTCGGTCGTCCGGACCTGCGGGGCAGCGTGGTCTACGCCAGCGGCCACCCGTGCCCGATGTGCCTGGCCGCGATGACCATGGCGGGGGTCCAGGCGGTCTACTACGCCTTCGACAACAACGACGCCGCGCCCTACGGCTTGTCCAGCGAAGCCGCCTACCAGGCGCTGCGCCTGCCGCTGGATCCGCCGCCGCTGCCGCTGACGCGCGTGCCGGCAGACCTGTCCGCCGCCCAGCTCTACGGCCCCCGCGCCCCGCATACCCCGCGAGGCTGACATGGCGGACATGGCACGGGCGCCCGACCTCGCCGGCGCCGCGGCATGCACGCGCAGCAGCAGGGCACCGGCGCGCTGGCTGGTGCTGGCCGCCGTGGCAGGCATCGGCCTGAACCTGCGGCCGTTCCTGACGGCGGTGGGGCCGCTCGCGCCGACGATCCGCGCCGGCACCGGGCTTACGTACCAGGGCATGGCCTGGCTGACCTTGCTGCCGATGCTGCTGATGGGCGTGGGCGCGTTCTTCGGTCCCGCGCTGTGCGCCCGCCTGGGCGCGCGCAACGCGGTGCTGGGTGCGCTGGTGCTGCTGGGCGCGGGCTGCGCGCTGCGCCTCGGCGTGACCGACGGTGGCTGGCTGATCGGCTCGGCGGCGCTGTGCGGGCTGGGCGTGGCGGTGGTGCAGGCGGCCTGCCCCGGACTGGTCAAGCAGGAATTTCCCGGCCGCGTGGCCCCGGTAATGGGGCTGTACTCGGCCGCGCTGATGGGTGGCGGCGCGCTGGGCGCGCAACTCTCGCCCTACGTGACGGCGCTGTCCGGCAGCTGGCGCGAGGCGCTGGCGCTGTGGGCACTGCCGGCGCTGGCCGCGCTGGCGCTGGCCTGGGTGGCACTGCCGCGCGCGCATCGCAACAACCGGCTGCCGGACCACGCAGCGTCACGCAGCCAGCCCGCGGGCGCGGCGCGCACCCTGCTACGGCGGCCGCGCACATGGCTGCTGATGGGATGCTTCGGCGTGATGAATGGCGGCTATGCCTCGCTGGTGGCGTGGCTGGCGCCGTTCTACCAGGGCCATGGCTGGAGCGCACCTGCGAGCGGCGCGCTGGTGGCGCTGATGGCGGTGGCGCAGGCCGGCGCTGCGCTGCTGCTGCCGGCGCTGGCGGCCCGCCGCGTCGACCGGCGCGCGTGGATGGTGCTGGCGCTGGCGATGCAGGCGACCGGCTTTGCCGGGCTCGCGCTGTGGCCCGACGCGGCGCCGTATGCATGGGCCGCGATCGGTGGCGCCGGGCTGGGCGGCTGCTTCGCGCTGTACCTGGTGGTGGCGCTGGACCACCTGCCCGACCCGAACAGCGCCGGCGCACTGAGCGCGCTGATGCAGGGCGGCGGCTTCCTGCTGGCGGCACTGGCGCCGTGGCTGACTGCGATGCTGCAAGCCAATACCGGCGGCTTTGCCGCGGGCTGGTGGTACCACCTCGGCTGCGCCGCGCTGGTGGGCGTGCTGACGCTGCGCCTGAACCCGGCCGGCTACTGCTCGGCCTATAGCGCGACCTACAGCGCGACCTATGCCGCAGCGTCCGTCGAGCCCCGGTAGATATGTTGTCGGGCAGCAACCTGCCCAACATCTCGCTGCGCACCCGCTTCCCATGGGGATCGGCTTCGCGCTGAACTCCATGCGGAAATCGATCGCGCTCGCGATGCCGCCGCCCTGGCGGCAGGTCAGCGACTCAGCGCGGTTTCGACCGTGGCCGTGGCATCCGGCGCCTCCAGCTCCTGGGGCAGCGCGAACAGCGCCGCGGCGGGCGGCGACAGCCCCTGCAAAAACTGCAAGGCAAGCACGATGAGCATGATTGGCATGGCGCCTCCTTCAAGCACACGTGACAGATTCCGCTTCCCGGCACGACCGTCTGGCACTCCGCGAGGTGCAAGCTTCATGCCATTGGCGCAGTACCCGTGGGTGGCCGTACTACTGGCATCCCGCACGCACCGTACGAAGCCCGCCCGGCACGCAGCGCGAGCCATGCTGACGCATGCTGCACCGGCTCGGCCCCTCTTGCAACGACTCGGCAAGGACTCAGCAAGGACTCAGCATTGCCACCGGCCGTACCCGTTTCTGCGTCACCGCGGCAATGCACCCGCCGCCAGAACGGAACGCTGGCGGCCCCTCGGCGCCCACGTTTGCTTGCGAGATCTATTTCCGATGTAACGTCACATTACGCCATCCGTGGGATTGCTGCACCCTTCGCCAGTGCCGCTCCCGCGTCCGGCACGCCTTGCCGCGCAAGGCTCCGCAGCCATCGCCAGGCACCGTGCGCCCGATCCCGCGCGGTTCAGCGCCATGTGAGACAGCCTTACAAGTGCAAGCACGCAGCGAGGAGGCCGGTCGCTACATTGAAGCCGTGTCCAACGCGATCCCGCCAGGAGCCCAGAAATGCAACGAGCCCTTTCCCTGGTCGTGCTGCTGTCCACCACGGCCGCGCTGCTTTCCGCCTGCATCGTCGTGCCGCCGCGCGGCGGCCCGCCGCCCCGCCACCACCATCACTACGACCGGTATTGATCCTTGGGTTGATCCCCGGATTGATGATTGATTGCCTGACAACGACCGCCCACAAGGAGTCATCCCATGAAACGCCAGCTCATGCTTGCCGCAGCCGTCCTCGCCACGGGCGGCGCCTTCGGACTCATCGCCCCCGCCGAAGCCCATCCCACCGCCGTGGCCCACGGCTATGGCCATCCGCCGCCGCCGCGCTACGAGCCGCATCCCGCCGCGCGCCGTGGCCAGGTCTGGGTGCCCGGCCACTGGGTCGGCGCGCGCGGCCGCTACGACTGGCGCCCCGGCTACTGGCAGGCGCAGCGCCCGGGCTACCGCTTCGTGCCCGACCGCTGGGTGCGCGGACCGCAGGGCTGGGTCATGCGTCCCGGCCACTGGAGCCGCTGACGGACTGGGTCCCGATACCGGCTTGCCACCCTGCCGGAAGCAGTCGGTGGCAAGCCGGGTGCAGACCTGCGCGGTGGCCTTCCCAGGTCTCATGCCTAGGGTGTAGTCACGGCTCATCCAGAAGCACTAGTCCATGCGCCCGAGCGCGTAATAAATCGCGCAGATATATTACGAAACGCGGTATCCAGTTGCCGTTTCATAATTGCGCCACCTGCATGCGCCATATATTCCGTACACCCCACTATAGGGTTAGCAACCGCTCTCATAAGGGCTTCGGAAAATGCGATCTGTTTCAGCGTTGCAACCATATTAAATCCGGGTGTCACATCGTTGAAACTGCTGAAACCCAGAGCCGGGGCGGCGTTTGCGGAACCTGGGATGGCGCATTCGGGTGAATTCTTAAAGGATTATGACGAGCCTGTCATTCCAACCCTGTCTCGTTCCAATTCAGCTCGCTTGCAATCCACCCAACCAGCCCATAAGATGAATTTAAGCCGATTTAGGAGCGAGAATCTTTCGGGTTCGGGTTCGGGTCAACCATCCAGCCATCGACAAGTTCCATCCAGAAGAACGGGACTGCCGGGGCATGGAAGCATGGGGGTCACACACGCGCTCAGACACCATGGTGGCTGAGGTCCTGCACTGCCCTCCATACGCAAAGCGCCCCGCAGTCCGCTCCCGAGTAACGGGGAGTGAAGTCAATGAACGCGTTGCTGATCGAGGAGCATCCGCTGCTCCGGCTCGGGCTGTTGCAGATGCTCGAGAACATCCAGGAATCCGCCCAGGTGGCAGCCATTGCGCCAGCGGATATCGCCAGGCTGGATAGCCGGCACCACCATGCAGACCTGCTCGTGTTCGGCATGCCCGCCGAATCCGGCCCGGGCTGGGTACAACTCGAACAGGCCCAGGCCGTGCTGCAGCCGCAGCGCGTGCTGATCCTGGCCGACGTACTGCCCTTGCACGTGCCCAATCCGGAAAGCGCTCGCGGCGTGTGCGGCTGCCTGCCGAAAACAGCTTCGCTGGCGGTGATCGAGGCGGCCATCCGCCTGGCCATATCTGGGGTGCAGGGCCTGCTGTTCTCGGCCGAGACCGGGACCACGCCTTCCGCCTCGCGCTCGGCCTTTCCGGCGGTGCAGTCGCTTGCCTCTGCCGCGCCGCTGCCTTTGCCGGCGGCCATGCCCACCGACTCGCTCTCGCTCGCCTCATGCGCCAGCGCGCAGCGCAGCACGCCGCGCGCTAGCGTGGCGGTGCGCGACCTGACCGACCTGAGGCCGGGCCAGCCGTTGCCCGCGCCAGCTGCCGCCAGCCCCGTGCCGATCGCCGAGGAAGAGCCGAGCTATGGCGAAGCGGAAATGCTCAAGATCACGCCGCGCCAGTACGAAGTGCTGGTGCTGCTGGCACGCGGCTACCCGATCAAGACGGTCAGCCGCATGCTGAATATCTCGGTGGCCACGGTGAAGAGCCACGCCTGCACGCTGTACCAGCGGCTCAAGGTGCGCAACAAGGGCGAAGCGGTCTACGCCGCCCTGCAGCGCGGCGCGACGCTGGAGTGGGTCAGCGGCGACGAACGTTTTTCGCGCGACAGCAGCGCGCGCCCGCTAGTCGCATCCCGCGGTGGCGACGCCGCATTCCAGGCCACCAGCACGGCGCTGTAGCGCCAGACTCTGCGCCGTACCCGCGCTAGACGGGCCGGCGCAGTGCCTGGATCTGAGAATCACCAGGGGGGTCAAACATGCCGGCACGCACTTTCCTGCCGACCTTTTCGGTGTGTGTCGCCACGTGCGACCAACCTGAAAGCCTGCGGCACACGCTGCAATCCGTAGCCGATTCCACCATGCCGCCGCATCAGCTGATCGTCACGGACGACAGTCACGGCTACGACACGCGCGAAATGATGCGCCACGACTATCCGGACATCACCTATCTGGAAGGTCCGCGCCGCACCAGGGCCGCAAACCGCAACCGTATATTGCCCGTTGCCACCGGTTCGCACGTGCTGTTCCTGGACGACCGCACACGGCTGGGACCAACCTTCCTGCAGCAGATGGCCGACTGCCTGGCCGACGACTACATGCACCGCACTGCATCGGGCTGCGCCACACCGCTGATCGTGACGGGCACGGACATGTGCCAGGGACAGCGCGGCAAGCCGCGCAAGGCAGCCTTTCTGGGCTACCCGTCTCTGGACTACAGCCATGGCGAGCGGCTGTGCTCAGTGGTGCTCCACAGCACCGTGTTCCCGCGCGCGTTGTTCGACCATGTCCGCTTCTGCGAGCAGCTCGCGGCGGGCTACGAGGACTGCGAGTTAGTCGGCCGCGCGGTGTACGAGTTCGGCCACCGCATCGCGCTGGTACCAAGCGCGGTCAATCAGTACACGGTCTCCGTCGGCCATGACGATGACACCGAGCCGGCCAGCGCAGCCTCGCGCCTGTACGTGACCTATCGCCGCTACGGGCGCAGCCAGCACCGCCCGGTCAGGGCGGCGCTGTTCCTGGCGGTGGCGCTGCCACATATGCTGGCGCGCAATGTGCGCCACGCAGGCTGGCATGGCACGACGCCGGCATGGGACACGACACGGAAATTGTGGGCGCTGCTGCGCGCCGACCGGCAGCCGCAGGCGCGCGGCGCAGCAGCCGGCACGAGCCTGCCGGGATCCATGGCCTGAGTGGCGCCCCGCAAGGGCGGCCAGCGTACCCGTTTCTGCGCCCTGCTCCAGGATCAAACTAGCGCCGGTACGCCGGAAAGTATCCGCGCAGGTCCGCCAACTCCTGCTCGCCGGCCTTGCCACCGCCGCACAACGCGGCGTAGCGCTTGGGATCGACAATCAGGCGCTGGGTGCGGAACATCCGGGTGTCAGGCGAGAAGCCTCGCTTGAAGCGAAGCAACGAATCCTGCTCCCCGTTGCTCCCACGCCCCCCGCCCAGGTTCAGCACGCGATATCCGTGCTCGCGGCCCCATTGCCGTTGCGCGTGGATAAGCAGTTTCAGCGGCTGGCGATTCAGGCTGCGATCGTCGGCGCCATACAGGTGCCCCTGCAAGATGCCCGACGACGGCGCCACGGTAAGCAGCGCTGCGGCGATGGGCACGCCAGCCTCCTCGGCGACGAACAGCTTCAGCAGGGCTCCGAGTTCACGGCGCAGTGTGTGGTAGTAGCGCTCGTCAAAGTAATAGAATGCCGGCGCCCCCAGCCGCCGCATTGATGCGTTGTACATGGCGAGGAAGCTGCCCAGCGCGCCAAAGGACTCGTCGATGCGCACGGTGACGCCGGCGCGCATGGCCCTGTTGATATCACTGCGGTGACCATGCGCGGTGTCGCGCCAGTGCGCGGCCTCGCTCTTGGTCAGATCAATCGTGACCGTGGGGCCTTGATCCACCACCTCGCCGACGGCGCTGTTCCAGCTTGAATTGAGGAGTGGATGCAAGCGGATAAACCAGGACACGCAGCCATCGGCGCGCAACATGGCAATAGCCTCGCGCAGTGCCGCATCAGCAAAGTCCTGGCCGGCGCCCGCGCTCAGGAGCGGCCCGCCGTAGCCATAGGGCGAGACGGCATCCCACTCCCCACAGCTAATGGCGCGCCTTACCAGCGGCAGCAGCAACTCGGCATCACCGTCGCGGGCATACAGCGCCCTTGCGCTGCCACGGTCGCCGAACTCCGCCGCACGCGCCCAGCCGGGCATGTGGTAGCAGTCGTGACAGCGGCGCCGCAGCGCCTCACCCCAGGCTGGGTCAGATGGAGCGAGCAGCCGGATCTTCATGACGTCACAGGTTGCGGTTCAGGCTGTCTGGCTGTCCGCACAGTTTGCCCTCCCACGCGAAAAAAATGCCGAACCTGGCAGCCGCACGCAACAGAGCAGCGACAGGGCCTAACGACACAAGCCATCGCAGCGCACCGCGCGACGCATCGCCCGCGGACGGCACCAGCGCGAGGGGCAACAGCCCCCACGGTGTCCAGCCGGATCAGCGTTGGACAATGCATCATCGCTGCATGGCGCCTGCGCAATCCCGAGCCGGATCGCGCATCACCACGCCTTCCACGTCCTGCCCTGCTCCCGTCGGCAGGGTTGCCCGAAGGACTACCTCGCGCACCACCCGCGCAGCCAGGTCGATCTCGGCCTCGGTCAGGGTGGGATGTACCAGCAGCATCAGGCTGCATTCACCCAGCAATCGGGCATTGGGCAACCGGCACGGTGGACGCCAGCCAGTGCCATCGAACGCCTTCTCTAGATAAGCCTCCGAGCAGCCGCCCACATAGCAGGGCACCCCAGCTGCCTGGATCTCGGCCACGATGCGGTCACGGCTCCAGCCTTCCCTGAGCAACTCCGGGCGGACGAATGCATAAAACTTGTACCATGCGGGTCGGGCATCAGGCGGGCAGGCGGGCAGCCAGACTGCAGCGCATTGCCGAAGCGCGCCGGCAATGACCTCTGCATTGGCAGTGCGCTGCGCCGTCCATTGCGTCATGCGCGCAAGCTGTATGCGCCCGATCACCGCCTGCATTTCCAGCATGCGCCAGTTAGTACCGAAGGATTCATGCAACCACCGGAATCCCGGGGCATGCTGGCGCCCATATACCGCGTCCCAGTTCTTGCCATGATCCTTGTACGACCACATGCGGAGCCAGAGGTCTCTTGCGCTGGTCGTCACCATCCCGCCCTCGCCGCCAGTGGTCATGATCTTGTCCTGGCAGAAGGACCAGGCGCCCACATCTCCAATTGCGCCAACCGAGCGCCCTTTGTAGCGCGCGCCGTGCGCCTGCGCGCAATCCTCGATCACCTTGATGCCGTGCTCGCGCGCCAACGCCATGATCGGGTCCATGTCGCAGGGTATGCCGGCCAGGTGCACGCAGATGATGGCTCGTGTCCTTGGCGTCAGCACCTTGCCGATCGTCGCCGCGGACAGATTGCCACTAGCAAGCTCGACATCGGCAAAGACTGGCGTTGCTCCCGCATTCACCACGCATGAAATGCTGGCGATAAACGTTCGTGGCGTGACCACGACCTCGTCGCCTGGGCCGATGCCTAGCGCCTTCAACGCGACGTCGAGCGCAAGCGTCCCGTTTCCCAGCGCAATCGCATGCGGCGTCCCCACCCAAGCGGCAAACTCCTCCTCGAACTTCCGGCATTCGTCGCCTGTCCAGTAGTTCACACGATTCGACAACAGCACCTTCTGCACGGCAGCCGCCTCGTCGGCAGTGAAGCTTGGCCAGGGAGAAAAGCTGGAATCCAGCATGGTCGTCCACCTCAGCAATGGAAGTCGGAGCGGGTGCTGCCGCGCAAGCCAGGCGTCACCTGAGCACCCGATGGAATGCAATCATCTAACCAGACTTGCATCGGCACGTGAAGGCCACCATGTGGACTAGGACAGTCAGATGAGGCGCCATGGTGCAGGCGCGCGCCGGCGTCCATTGCGTACGCAAGCCCACGTTGCGATGTTGCAAGAGACGCGCCAGCAACAATAATTGCATCAGTCTGGAATGGTGCCGGAGCACCCAGTCATGCTGACGGGCTGACGGGCTAACGGGCCAACGGCAAATCGAAAGCCATTGACAGAAGAAGCCTCAAGACAATGCAGAACCGTGTGCAGCCATTCCTGTCCGCTCCGCCAGTAGGGCATCCTTGTCGCAGCCTGGTCGCCACCAGGTCCCTGCACCCTGCGGTGCATGGAGGTTCCGGCAAATGACCAGACTACTTTCGCGCTGGCTGCTTGCGCTGCCCCGACGCCGCAAGGTCGCGCTCATGGTATCGGCTGACCTGCTTGCGCTGCCGATGTGCTTTGCTTTCGCATTGTTCCTGCGCGTCGGCAATCTCGAGTTGCTGGCTCAGTACGGCATCACACCGCCGCTGATCATTGCGGCCTGCACGATTCCCGTGTTCTCGCTCAGCGGCCTGTATCGGACCGTCGTGAGGTATTTCGACCTGAAAGTACTTTGGACGACTGGCACCAGCCTGGCCTGCATCATCGGGATCACCTATGCGCTGTCGTTCCTCGTGCACCTCGACCGGCTGCCTCGCACCGGTCTGCTGATCTACTGGTTCATCGCTTTCTCCTATGTCGTCATCTCCCGCTTTGTCGCGCGTGCATTGCTGACGCGCTCGCTCCAGTCCCGGCAGGTGCAGAACGAGCCAGCGCCTCTGCGCGTGGCAATATTTGGCGCCGGCGAGGCCGGCTTCCAACTCGCCATCGCCATGCGATCCAGCCTGCGTCACAAGGCTGTCTGCTTCTTTGATGACGACTTCGCGCTCGAGGGAAAGATCTTTGCCGACCTCCCCGTCCATCACAGCAACCAGATGCGCTCGCAGATCCAGAAGTACGCGATCAATGAAGTCGTGCTGGCCGTGCCGACCCTGCCCATGGCGCGCCGCCGCCAGATTGTGGAGAAATTGCACCACTATGCGGTCAGCGTGCGCACAGTGCCCACCCTGCTCGAACTGGTCGACCGACAGATCACAGTGCAGTCCATCCGTGACATCAGCGTGGAAGACTTGCTGGGCCGCGACATCGTCCCCCCGCGTGAAGACCTGTTCGCCAAATGCACGCTACGCAAGACGGTAATGGTCACCGGCGCGGGTGGTTCCATCGGCAGGGAGCTATGCCGTCAGATCGCCACACAGGGACCGCAGCGACTGATCCTGTTCGACCACTCCGAATATGCCCTCTACGCGATCGCAGAGGAGTTGCGGCAGCGCTATCCTGAACTGCAGATCGATGCCCGGATCGGCTCCGTCTGCGATTCCACCGCAGTGTCCGCGGCACTGCGCGGCCAGCAGGTCGACACCCTCTATCACGCCGCGGCTTACAAGCATGTGCCTCTGGTCGAAGTGAACATGCCGGAGGGCATTCGCAACAATGTGTTGGGTTCCCAGACGGTCGCCGACCTGGCGGATCATTTCGGCGTTCAGACCTGCGTGCTGATTTCCACCGACAAGGCGGTCCGGCCTACCAATGTCATGGGCGCAAGCAAACGGATTGCAGAACTCGTTTTCCAGGCTGCCGCCGCCCGCCCCAATACGAGAACTACGTTCTCGATGGTGCGCTTTGGCAATGTATTGGGCTCATCCGGGTCGGTGGTGCCGCTGTTCCGCAAGCAGATCCGCGCGGGCGGGCCCATCACAATTACGCATCCGGATGTCATTCGCTTCTTCATGCTGATTCCCGAAGCGGCGCAGCTGGTAATACAGGCTGGCGCGATGGCCAAGGGTGGCGAAGTATTCGTGCTCGACATGGGCAAGCCGGTCCGCATCATCGACCTTGCCCGCACGATGATCGAAATGTCCGGACTGGTGGAAAGGACGCGCAAGAACCCTGCCGGCGACATCGAGATCAAAGTCGTAGGGCTGCGCCCGGGCGAGAAGCTTTTTGAAGAGCTCCTGATCGGTGGCGAGGTGACGGCCAGTGGGCACGAGCGCATCATGTGCTCGAACGAACCGTTCCTCGAAGCCGCAGAGCTGAATGCGAAGATCCAGCGCCTGTTCGTAGCCTGCGACACCCGCGACGAGTTGGAGATCCAGATCGCCGTACAGAGCCTGGTTTCCGAGTACACCCCCTACAGCTCTCTGGATTCGCCCGCCCGCAAGGTGCCGGCACCCACACCGCCGCCATTGCGCGGCGTTGCATCGCGCCGGCCCTCGTCCCCGGAAATCGGCGTGGACCTGCCGCCGGCAACATTGTCCAATCCGGGCGAGGCCAGCTGAAGGCGGCCGGCCACGTGCCCGTGACGACGACGCAGTAACCCGATTGCCGAGCGATGTCCTGCACGACGCCGTGTGGCTCGGCACAGCTGAGCGCACGCCTGGCCCGAGGATCAGGGCATTTCCGAGCGTTCCGAGCGTTCCGAGGGCCAGGCAGGGCGGTGCTTCGCGGGTCTGGCATGCAAGGCGCACGCGCCGGCCGTCAAGTCCGCCCGCGGCTATCCGTGCTTAGTGGAGAACGCACTCGACATCGCCGGCCTGCGACGCGCCAGACATCATCCGTCATGCCGCCACGACGCTGTTCGCCGCACCTGTCGAAAGATCCGGTACGGCGCCCGATGGAAAAAGCCAGGGATTTCCGACGCTATTTCGCCTTGTTGCCGGAGACTTGAAGCATGGTTTGCCCATGCAAACGGCTTCCACTGTTTTCCTTGTCCGGTTCCGGCCCGACAGCCGGTGGTTGGACATGATGATCCGCGTCCTGTTTGAAGCGTCCGAGAATGTGCCGTGCCAGGTGTGGTGCCGCATACTTCGCGCCATAGACGAAACGCAGTGCCGGCCCGAAGCTCAGCGCAGCCGCGGGTCCAACCACGTACAGGTCGCGTAGATTGGTTTCGAAATTGCGCGTCAGGCTTGGCGCGCCACAAACGAGTGAGAGCGAGTCCTGAAGTTCCTGGGAGAGGAAGGAATGCCTGGTCAAATCAATCTTGAACCCTGTGGCCAGAACAACATGATCGGCACTAATTCGGGACACTTTATTCGCAGTCGAGACCTGCAGGACTACCTGACCGTCCCTGAGTTCGGCATCCCTGATTTCGGTCTGGGTCCGGATATCGATCTTGCCCTCCACGCGATCGCGCAGCCACGACGCGCCAGACGGTGCCCAACCCGTGTCGAGCAACCTCTGGCGGCGCTGGAGATCCAGCATGTGGAAGAAAGCGGGGTGCTCGGACAACAGGAAGGACATCAAAAGCGCACTTGGACTGTTGGAATCCCAACCACGTCCCAAGCCGATCCGCCCTCGGAGCAGCCTTCTGACACCACCGTGGGAGCTACGCGACTCCCTGCTCCAGTTGACCTCGCCGCGCACAAGCAGCCGAACCCGAGCTCCGAGTTCGCCAAAAAGCGCGGCAAGCCCGATTGCCGACTGCCCCCCCCCGACAACAACGATACGCTTGCCTTTCGCCCATGCCAGGCTTCCGATTTCGCCGGAGTGGACCACGTAAGGCTTCGGCATGGCCTGCAGTGCCGCGGGCACCTGCGCGAATCCTTTCAGGCCCAGGGCAACGACCACGCGCCGCGCCGCCATGGCGCTGCCATCGCTCAGAAGCAGCCGGTAGAGCCCCTCCTTGCGGTGCATGTCAATAACGTCCACCGGACGCACATGACTGACCAGTCGCGACTGGAACCACAGCCCATAGTCCACGAAGAGTTCCAGCGGCACGCGCATTCCAACCTGTCGGTACGGGACGCGGTTACGACGGCAATATTCTTCCAGCGTATAGCCTTTCCACGGCGCGTAGAGGTTCGAGGCAAACGGTTCAGAGCGCAAGAGCATCCCCGGCGGCATGAAATTTCTCCAGGCATGCATTGGTTCCCCGAGAATCTGATTGGGCACGCCGGCCTTGCTCAGATAGGCCGAAACCGACAGACCATAGGGGCCGGCCCCGACAATAACCGTATCCGTGGACGAGATCATTATTGCTCTTCCCTTTGAGTTTTCCTGGCGCCTGCGAAGGCGCGCCGTCCGGAACAGCGTGGCGCGCCATGCCAGCCGTCGTCGGTTACATCGGTCACGCGTCCAGTCAGATTAAAGGCAGTCTGAAACCTGCCTTAAGCGGCATCGGTACGGCCCCGCACACTCCTTTTCGATCACAGCGGCGCCCCGGCTTGGGCATGTTGCAGCAGAACGTGGCCTCAACCACATTTGCTGCTTCACACAACGACCCGATTTTGGTGAGATAGGGATCCAGAGCGGAAATTCGGAATCCGTCGGACGGCGGCAATGGACTCCTCTGCGTGACAGACTGGACGGATCGATCATGAAGCGCTTGTTTGACATAGTGTTCGCCTCCATGGCATTGCTTGTGCTGGCAATACCGCTGCTGCTCCTGGCAGGTGCCGTGCGCTGGAAGCTAGGCAGCCCGGTGCTGTTTCGCCCGACGCGCGCGGGCCTGGACGGCAGACCATTTCAAGTCGTGAAGTTCCGCACCATGACGGATGAGCGAGGCCCTGACGGCAATCTCCTGCCGGACAACGACAGGCTCACGCCGTTCGGCAGATTTCTGCGCCGCGCCAGCCTCGATGAGCTACCCCAGTTCTGGTGCGTTCTGCTGGGGGACATGAGTGTCATTGGCCCACGCCCGCTGCCAATGAAGTATTTGCCGTGTTACTCACCCGACCAGGCTCGCCGTCTTCTGGTCCGTCCCGGCATATCCGGGTGGGCACAGGTGAACGGGCGGAACACCCTGACCTGGGAAGAGAAATTTCGCCTGGACACCTGGTACGTAGACCACCACTCTTTCTGGCTGGATCTGAAGATCCTGTTGCGCACGGTAGGCACCGTTGTTGGCCACCAGGGCATCAACGCAGCAGGCGACCTCGAGGTACCGACGTTCACAGGCAGTCCCGGTGTTCAGCATGCGGCGAGCGTGCCCCGGCCCGCTGCGAACGAAGACGTTCCGATTCACATCGCATGACGACTCGTCTCGTGCTGAATGTCACATTCCCGCCCGCGGTACGAGAGGCGTGTCACCACTTCGTGAATTTGCGCACATATCACGCTGCTTTCGGGCAGGCCATTCTGATTAGATGGCATATGTCAGACATTGAGCGCGGGCATCGTGCGCAGAAGGCTTCCGCGCGGTCGGCAAGCCCGTGACTCAAGGCAGTAGAAAACAAGTGCCGGTGTCCCGGCACTAATCCAACGAAAACGGCCGAAGGCCTGCATGACGTGGCCTGCCGGGCTACGACAGGGTCAATGTGACTGGAATGGCATTGGGGTGAACATGAACGTTCTGCTGACGTGCATAGGTAGAAGACGCTACCTGGCGGAGTATTTCAAGTCGGAGCTGAATGGGACCGGTCTGGTGCTTGGAGTGGACATGAATGGCGGCGCGCCGGCTGCGAGCGCGTGCGACAGGTTTTTTCTGGCGCCCGGGCTTTATGCGGATAACTACATCGACTTCCTGCTCAACCTGTGCAGCGAGCATCGGGTCTCCGCCATCCTGTCCCTGAATGACCTGGAACTTCCGCTCCTTGCAGCGAACGCACAACGGTTTCGCGAGATCGGAACGATACCGGTGATCTCGTCGACAGAGGTGGTGAATCTGTGCGCGGACAAGTTCCTGACCGCGCAGTTTGCCGAATCAATCGGAGTATCCACGCCGCGCAGCTATGCCACGCTGGAGAGTGCCGAAGATGCAATTTCTGCGGGAACGGAAATTTTCCCGCTGGTGGTCAAACCCCGCTGGGGCAGCGCAGGTTTTGGCATATTGTTCGTGGAGAACCTGGACGAGCTTCGCTTCGCCTATGCCTACTGCCTGCGGATGTGCCGGAAATCGGCTTTTGCGAGGCTGGGACAGCCAGATGCGGCGGTGCTGGTCCAGGAATTGATCTCGGGCCAGGAGTACGGACTCGATATCTTCAACGACCTTGAAGCGAGGCCGGTCGGATTTGCCGTGCGCAAGAAGCTGTCGATGCGCGCGGGAGAGACCGATCGCGCGATCACTGTCGAAAGCGAGCCTTTCGACGACATCGCCACGCGCATCGGCCATGAATTGGGGCATATCGGCAATGTCGACTGCGATGTGATCGAGCGCGAAGGACGCCAGTATCTCCTGGAGCTGAATCCAAGATTTGGAGGCGGCTACCCCTTTACCCATCTGGCGGGAGCCAATCTGGTAAGAGTGCTGCTGAATTGCGTGCGCGGGCAGCACGGCCAGAAAGTCCACTACCAGGCCGGCATCGAACTGTTCAAGTGCGCCTACCTGGCCAGAGTCGGCGAACTGGCGGAGCAGCATGTTGCCATGGAAGCATCAGCCGGCTAACGGCATGGAAGGAATCGATGAACAGCGCGAATGTGATTGCCAGTGCCGCGACGGACCTGGTCCAGCCGACTTCCGACTCCAGCCGTCAAGGGGACGCTGACCATGCTCCAGCGGCGAGCGGAGCCACTGCTCCCGTCAGGCAGATTGCTGACACGGAAATTACGGATGACGCGGCACAAGTCCGCTACCGCCAGCTCTGCAATACTGCTGCGAATATTCCGCTATTTAGTCAGGCGTGGTGGCTGGACGCCACCGCCGGCCCCGGGAACTGGAGCGCAGCGCTGGTCGAGCGCGGCGGTCAGATAGTGGCAAGCCTGCCCTACGCCCCCCGGCGCATGTATGGATTTTCAGTCATTGCCCAGCCGGCACTGGCCAAGATGTCCGGACCGTGGCTGGCCCCGATGGATGGCAAGCCGCCGAGAGTGCTGGGCCAGCAGAAGGAGTTGATGGACGATCTGATCGGGCAGCTGCCGCGGTTTGACCATTTCCAGCAGCACTGGGATCCCGACCAGACCAATTGGCTGCCCTTTGCCTGGAAGGGGTTCCGCCAGACCACCAAGTACACCTACGTCCTCGATGACCTGTCGGATCCGGAAGCGCTCTGGAATGGCATGCAGCCCAACATCCGGGCCGAAATCCGCAAGGCGGGCTCCCGCCATGGTCTTCAGGTGCGCGACGACCTTGGTATCGAGGAGTTCATCAAGCTGAACAGGCAGGTCTTCTCCCGGCAAGGCATGGCGCTACCCTACACGGACGACTACGTGCGCCGCCTTGACGCCGCGTGTGCGGCGCGAGGGGCACGCAGGATCTTCATTGCCGTGGATAAGGAAGGCCGTCGTCATGCCGGCGTCTATCTGGTCTGGGACGGGCGAGTCGCCTATTACCTGATGGGAGGCTCAGATCCGGTGCTCCGGACCAGTGGGGCGGCCAGCTTGTGCATGTGGGAAGCAATCCGCTTCTCCTCGGGCGTGGCGCGCACGTTTGACTTCGAAGGGTCGATGCTGGAGCCGGTCGAGCGCTTTTTCAGGGCATTCGGCGCCAGGCAGCAGCCTTATTTCTTTATTCAGAAGACCCCCTCGCGCATCCTCCTGACATACCTGTTCCTGCGTTCGCTCCGCAATCCCTGAGGTATTGCTATTGCTTGTCGTGGCAGTGCCTATTGCGCCGACGCGCGTTGCTTTCAGGTCGCGCCGATTCGTGGCGGTTGCGCGTGGCTTCGCGGCAGCTCCGATCCCCCATTGCTCGCATTCCGGGAATGCCACCTTGCCAGCATCCGTGCGGTTTCGCACATTGCTGGCCTGTCGCGCACCGCATGCGCGATGGTGGTACGGCCTCAGTCGAATGGACGATACCCGTTGGAACGATGTTTCCTTCAGTTGCCACTCGCTAGTCTGATGACTCCCCGGCACGCCGCGACGAGTAGCGGCCGGGAACCCGCCCTCCCGGCAGATCGCAGGTGTATGTGCAGCAATGTGTGTGGGTGACAACAATGCCCACATATCTGGAGGTCGGGGAATTTCTACAATCGGAGCACGGTTCATCGGTTCAGCGCTGTCACCTCGCAAGTCAGTCCGACTCGATCGGCTTCAACCACAAACCTTCTGATTCCATCATGTCGAGCCCAATCGCCAAAGATCTCATCGAACGGATCAAGAACAGGGAGTCCATTATCGGCATCGTCGGCCTGGGCTATGTCGGGCTGCCCTTGATGTTGCGCTACTGCGCAATCGGGTTCCGTGTGTTGGGTATCGACATCGACGAGAGCAAGGTTGCCAGGCTCAACGCCGGCCTGAGCTATATCGAGCATATTCCCGCACGCAGCATCGCCCGTGCCCGCGAGACCGGGTTCGAGGCCACCACGGATTTCGAGCGTGCCGGAGAGTGCGATGCCATCATCCTGTGCGTGCCGACGCCGCTCAACAAGCATCGCGAACCCGACATGAGCTTTGTCATCAGCACCGCGGACGCCATCAAGAAGTACCTGCGCGCCGGGCAGGTGGTGTCGCTGGAAAGCACTACCTACCCCGGCACGACGGAGGAGGAACTGCTGCCTCGCATGCAGGAGGGGGGGCTGGAGGTGGGCGGCGACATCTTCCTGGTCTATTCGCCGGAGCGCGAAGACCCGGGCAATGGCAAATTCGAAACGCGCAGCATTCCCAAGATCGTCGGTGGCCAGACGCCAGTCTGCCGCGAGGTCGGTATGGCGCTGTACGAAGTGGCGATCGACCGCGTGGTGCCGGTCAGCTCGACCAAGGCCGCCGAGATGACCAAGCTGCTCGAGAACATCCATCGTGCCGTGAACATCGGCCTGGTCAACGAAATGAAGATTGTGGCCACGCGGATGGGCATCGATATCTTCGAAGTGGTCGACGCCGCTTCAACCAAGCCATTCGGTTTCACCCCTTACTATCCCGGGCCGGGCCTGGGCGGGCACTGCATCCCCATCGATCCCTTCTACCTTACCTGGAAGGCGCGCGAGTACGGCTTGCACACCCGCTTCATCGAATTGTCCGGCGAAGTCAACAAGGCCATGCCGGAGTACGTGGTCAGCCGGCTGGTGGAAGGACTGAACCAGCAGGGCAAGGCACTCAAAGGCTGCCGGGTGCTGGTGCTGGGCATTGCCTACAAGAAGAACGTCGATGACATGCGCGAATCGCCCTCTGTCGAGATCATGGAACAGATTCGCGCACGGGGCGCGACGGTCGCATACAGCGATCCACACGTCCCGGTGTTTCCGAGAATGCGCGAGCACCATTTCGAGCTGTCGAGCGTGCCGCTCGACGGCGAATCGCTCTGCGGCTTCGACGCCGTGGTGCTGGCCACGGATCACGACGCCTTCGACTATCTTCTGATCCGCCAGCATGCGAAGCTCCTCGTCGACAGCCGCGGAAAGTATCGCGCGTCGTACGCGAATGTTGTCAAGGCCTGAATACAAGGGAGCGCTAGCGTGAAACGATTCGCACTGATCGGAGCGGCCGGCTACATTGCGCCACGCCACATGACCGCAATCAAGGATTCGGGCAATGAGCTGGTGTCGGCGTACGACATCAACGATTCAGTCGGCATCCTCGACAGCATTTCGCCACAGAGCGAATTCTTCACCGAATTCGAGCGCTTCTATGACCATGCCTGGCGCCTGCGGCGCCAGCCGGGCGCAGCGCTGGACTACATCTCCGTCTGTTCGCCGAACTACCTGCACCAGTCGCATATCTCTGCCGGCCTGCGCCTCGGATGCGACGTGATCTGCGAGAAGCCGCTGGTCCCGACACCCGCATTGCTCGATGAGCTGGCGCTCGTCGAACGCGAGACCGGCAGGCGCGTGTTCAATATCCTGCAGTTGCGCCATCACCAGGCGATCCTCGCGCTCAAGGAGAAGGTTACGAGCGAGCGCAACGGGCACAAGCACGAGGTCGACCTGACCTACATCACCTCGCGCGGAAAGTGGTATCTGGAAAGCTGGAAAGGCGACACGCGCAAATCCTTCGGCGTGGCCACGAACATTGGCGTGCACTTCTATGACATGTTGCACTTCATCTTTGGCAGCCTGCAACGCAATGTGGTGCACTATGGCACGGACAACAAGGCTGCGGGCTACCTCGAATACGAGAATGCACGCGTGCGCTGGTTTCTATCGATCGATGCCAATGACCTGCCTGCCACAGTGAAGGGAAAAAAGGCGACCTATCGCTCGATCACCGTGGACGGTGCCGAGATCGAGTTTTCGGAAGGCTTCACCGACCTGCACACCACCAGCTACCGGGAGATACTCGCGGGCCGGGGCTACGGCCTGGACGACGCGCGTCACTGCGTAGAGACGGTCAGCACCATCCGTTCCGCACGCGCCACGGCGCCCTGCGACAACGAAGGCCATCCTTTCCTGCAGCAACTTCTTGCCTGAGGCTGTGATGACGGACCAGGTACATCCATCGGCCATCGTCGACGAGGGAGCCCAGATCGGCGAAGGATCGCGCGTCTGGCATTTTGTGCATGTCTGTGCCGGCGCGCGCATCGGCAGGCATTGCTCGCTCGGCCAGAACGTGTTCGTCGGCAACCGCGTCGTCATCGGGGACCACGTCAAGGTGCAGAACAACGTCTCCGTCTACGATAACGTCACGCTGGAGGACGGCGTTTTCTGCGGCCCCAGCATGGTGTTCACCAATGTCTACAACCCTCGCTCGCTGATCGAACGCAAGAACGAGTACCGCGACACGCTGGTGAAGCGGGGCGCGACCCTGGGCGCCAATTGCACCATCGTCTGCGGCGTCGTTATCGGCGAATATGCCTTCGTCGGCGCAGGCGCCGTTGTCAACAAGGACGTACCTGCCTATGCGCTGATGGTCGGCGTTCCTGCACGGCAGGTCGGCTGGATGAGCGAATTCGGCGAGCAGCTTGACCTGCCAGTGCGCGGCGAGGGCGAGGCCGTCTGCCGGAATAGCGGGCAGCGCTACATCCTGGACGGCGCAACACTGCGCAAGGCCGCAGCCTGAGGCAGTGAAAAATCCCCTCCGCATGCCGTCTGCACAGGAAATCCAGCCATGATCGAGTTCATCGACCTCAAAGCACAGCAAGCCCGCATCAAGCACAGGATTGACACCGGCATCCAGCGCGTGCTGGCGCACGGCCAATATATTCTCGGGCCGGAGGTCGAGGAGCTGGAGCAGCGGCTTGCGCACGATACCGGCGCCGGGTACTGCATCAGTTGCGCGAACGGCACGGACGCGCTGCAGATCGCCCTGATGGCGCTGGGCATCGGGCCCGGCGACGAGGTCGTCATGCCCGGCTTTACCTATATTGCCACCGCTGAGACCGTCGCCTTGCTGGGGGCAAAGCCGGTCTATGCGGACGTGGATCCGCGCACCTGCAACCTGGATCCGGCGGCGCTCGAAGCGGCGATCACCGAGCACACAAGGGCCATCATCCCGGTCAGCCTGTATGGACAGTGCGCCGATTTCGATGTCATCAATGCCATTGCCGCGCGCCACGGCTTGCCGGTCATCGAGGACGCTGCGCAGAGCTTCGGTGCCACCTACAAGGGCCGCAGCAGCTGCAATCTGTCCACGATCGCCTGTACCAGCTTCTTTCCCAGCAAGCCACTGGGCTGCTACGGGGACGGTGGAGCGATCTTCACCAACGACGAAGATCTGGCCAAGGCGATGCGCCAGATCGCCCGCCATGGCCAGGACCGGCGCTACCACCATGTCCGCGTTGGCGTGAACAGCCGCCTGGATACGTTGCAGGCGGCCATCCTGCTGGCAAAGCTGACGATCTTCGATGAGGAAGTCGAGCTACGCCAGCAAGTGGCGGCGCGGTACGGAGAACTGTTGCGCCACGGGGGGTTCGAGGCCACGCCGCATGTCGAACCCCACAACCTCAGCGTATGGGCACAGTACACCATCCGTGTCCCGGATCGCGATTCCTTGCAGGATGTGCTGAAGGCCGCCGGAATCCCCACTGTCGTGCACTATCCGTTACCGCTGAACCGGCAGCCCGCAGTAGCCGCCTGCCAGGCCCGCCTGCCGGTCGGCGACGCGCTGGCGCGAGAGGTGCTGAGCCTGCCGATGCATCCGTACCTCGACATGGCAAGCCAGCAGGCTATCTGTTCAGTGATTCTCCGGCATGCCGTGTGCCAGCCAGAGCGAGTCGTGCCTTGAGCAAGCAGGCGCTCGCCGTGGACCCTGGCACGGCGGAGAAGCCCCGTGTCGGCAGAAGCATTGGCGTGCTGGTCAGCGGGCAGGCCGCCGCGCAGATACTTACGCTGGCGGTTTCGCCCATCCTGACGCGCCTCTATTCTCCGCAGGATTTTGGCGCCGTGGCGGTCTTCGCGGGCCTGCTTGCGTTCTTCGGCGTTGTCGCCTGCCTGCGCTATGACTTGTCGATCGCCCTGCCCGCCCGCGATCGCGATGCCGAGAACCTGGTGGCCTTGTGCCTGCTGTGCGTGGCGGCAACCAGCGCGCTTTGCGCCCTCGGCGTGCTTTTCTTCGGCGAATCGCTGATCCTGACCCTGAACTGGTCAATCGACGCGACCGCTCTCTGGCTGCTCCCCTTCGGCGTGGCTTCGGCCGGCCTCTACACTGTGATTGAGCGATGGATGGTCCGGATGCAGTATTTTGGCCAGCTGGCGCAGACCAGGCTGCTGCGGTCCGTGATTGCAAACCTGGTGCAGCTGGGCGGCTATGGTTTCGGCGTCCTGGCCTTGATGGGCGGAACGGTGATCGGGCATGGCACCGGCGGACTGTTCTACGCGATCAGGGAAATCCGTCGCAGGCGGGGCGGCGACGTGAAGCTGGTCCGCATCGTGGCCCTTGCGCGCCGCTACAAGGACTTTCCGCTGTACTCCACCTGGACAGCCATATTCAATGTGGCGGGCGTGCACCTGGTGCCGCTGATCTTCTCGGCATTGTTCGGCGCTGCCGTAGTCGGCCACTTTGCCTTCGCGCTGCGCATGATATCGGCGCCGATCTCACTGATCGGCGCGGCGATCGGCAGTGTCTTTTTTTCCCAGGCCCCGGCCGCCATGCGGGCCGGTCGCCTGCCCGAGGCGGCCGAGGCGCTGCGCCGGAAGCTGGCCAATGCCGGCATCCCGGCACTGGTGCTGCTTGTTTGCGCCGGGCCGGACCTGTTCGCGGCCGTGTTCGGCGAACGGTGGCGCATGGCCGGCCACTATGCGCGCTGGATGGCACCCTGGATCTATTTCCAGTTCCAGTTCTCGCCGCTCTCCTGCCTCCCTGATGTGATGGAACTGCAAAAGATGGAACTGATCGCGCAGTTCAGCACCTTTGCGGTTCGTCTTGCCACGCTGGCAATGTGTTACGGATTCAGCGTTGCGGCGGACCCCAGCATTGCCGTTTTCTCCGCAGTGAGCGCCGTTGCCTATCTCGGGATGCTTACCCTGTTCATGTCGCGAGTGGGAGTGAGGCTCAGAACAATGGTGACGCACGATGCGGGGCGCATACTGATCTTCTGCGCCTGGGCACTGCCTTCGATACTGCTGTTCAGCGGCGAATCCGGCTGGCGGTCCCTGGTTTCCGCCGCTTACTTCCTGGCCCTGTCTGCGTTCTGGATGCGGCGTACGCTGCGCCCGACGCAGACTGACGATGAACGATGGTAGCCTCGATCCGCAAGCGGACCAGACATCTCTGTGCCGGATGCACGTCGTGGCGTTGTAGACGGAGTTTCAAGTGCAAGTTCCTAACGTCGCCCACCTTACCTCGGTTCATCCGCGCTACGATGACCGCATCTTCCTCAAGCATTGCCGTAGCCTGGCGGCCAACGGCTATCGGGTCTCGCTGGTGGTGGCCGACGGCGAAGGGGATGAAAGCCGGGACGGGGTTTTCATCACCGATGTCGGCGGCTCGGCGGGGCGCTTGAACCGCGTCTTCCGGACCACGACACGCGTGCTGCGCCGGGCGCTCATGCTGAATGCCGACATCTACCACCTGCACGACCCCGAGTTGATTCCCGTTGGCTTGAAGCTGAAGAAGATGGGCAAACGCGTCATCTATGATTCGCATGAGGACGTGCCCCGGCAGTTGCTCAGCAAACCCTACCTTGGGCCGAGGCGGTTGCGCGCGCTGGCGGGTGCTTTTGCCCTGTACGAGAGACGTGCCTGTCGCGAATTCGACGGCATCGTAGCGGCCACTCCCTTTATCAGGGACAAGTTCCTGCCGATCAATCCTCGCACCGTCGACATCAACAATTACCCGATTCTCGGCGAACTTGGCGGCCCGGTGCAGTGGGAAGCCAAGCGAGCAGAAATCTGCTATGTCGGCGGCATCAGCTCAACTCGCGGTATCCGCGAGACTGTCATGGCGCTCGAGCAGGTGCAATCCGCGGCGCGCCTGAATCTGGCTGGCCGGTTCGGCGACCAGGCACTGGAATCGGAGGTGAGGGCGGCCAGCGGCTGGTCCCGCGTCAACGAGCTCGGGTATCTGGACCGGGCCGGGGTGCGGGGCGTGCTGGCGCGGTCGGTGGCCGGCCTGGTGACGCTGCACCCGCTCATCAATTTTCTCGATGCACTGCCGGTGAAGATGTTCGAGTACATGGCGGCCGGGATCCCCCCCATTGCCTCCAACTTCCCGCTCTGGCGCGAAATCGTCGAGGAAAGCGAAAGCGGCCTGTGCGTGGACCCGCTGGATCCGAAGGCAATCGCCAATGCCGTCGACTATCTGGTGACGCACCCTGACGAGGCGCGCCGCATGGGCGAGAACGGACGCCGCACCGTGACCAGGAAATACAACTGGGCGAACGAACAGGACAAGCTGTTTCATTTCTACGAGCGGATCCTGGCGTGAGTGCGTGACCGGTTCACCGCTTCATCGGCTCGGCCGAGGCATGGCATTGGCTTCGGGCTTGCGCAATGTCCGGTGTGGGCTGGCTCACGCACTGCGCTACCAAAGTCGCGGCAGATTTGATTAGATGGATGGAGCGCGAGCGGATATCCGTGGCTGAGCCTTGCATCCGGAAAGGCCAGATCCACCGCTTGCCCGGGGGCAGACTTTCACTGGCTGATGGACTGCAAGGGGACGGCAATCCGGAACCCGCAATGAACGACCAACAGGGGAGGCGGCAGGGCGATCATGAAGCGCAGCAACCTCTCGCTCTTTGGCAGCTTAGTTTTCCTCACGCTCTTTCCGGGCTTTTTCTACTATCACACCGCGGTGGCCAGCGCCTCTTTTCCGCCGGTGCTGGGTGGCTTCTTCGGCCCCATGTCGGTAGTCCTCGGCATCCCGCTGGTGATATTCGGTTTCGGTGCACTGGTACGCGGGCGCGAGCCGATACTGTTTATCGATCGGGCTTTCGTTCTGTATGCGCTCTTTGTCCTGGCATGGTCAAGCCTGCACTACCTGCTTGGTACAGGCGTGCAAGAGTCCCTCGACTTCTATATGTATAACCTCAGCACGATATTCATGTGGCTGGTGGTCTACATGTCGGTAAGAAACCTCGATCTGAACGAGAAGTGGGTGCGTTGGATACTATCTTTTTCAGTGCCCGTATTTCTGGCCATCGCCGCGTGGAGCTCGAATGGCCAGTTCTACGATACAGAGAAGATTGCCGGTGATGCCGTGCGGGTTTCCGGCTATCAGGGATTGGCCCGTTCTGCCGCCATTGTCGCCCTGGCAGCGCTCGCGTTGCATCGCGGATTGCGTGCCGCGCTGGTGGTAGTGATTGCCGTACCGCTGTTGTTCCTGCTCGGGGCGAGGAGCGAGTTCATGGCATTCCTCGTCGTAGCCGCGGTTCTCTTCGGGCTTCGGGATGGCGCTTCGCGGACCACGCTGGTCTGGGTTCCGCTTGGCATTGCCGGCCTCGCCTATCTGGCTGTCAGCTTCCAGGTCTTCGAGGGCAGCTCGCGCATCCTCCAGCTCCTGGAGATCAGGGAATCGACTTCCTATCAGGCAAGAAACGAATTGCAGCAGTACGCGGTCAGGAC
The DNA here is from genome assembly GCF_017815025.1 of Cupriavidus phytohabitans. Lineage (NCBI taxonomy): Bacteria > Pseudomonadati > Pseudomonadota > Betaproteobacteria > Burkholderiales > Burkholderiaceae > Cupriavidus > Cupriavidus phytohabitans. Next base: position 118,579 of record NZ_JAGIQB010000011.1, on the reverse strand, counting down.
AATCGCAGAGCATCCGCTGCTCGGCAGCTACGCTTCCCAGTTGTACCTCGGCGATATCGGGAGCTACGCGCACAACGCGCTCTCCGCGTGGGTCAGCTTCGGGCTGGTGGGCTTCCTGGGCTTCGTCCTCCTGCTTGGCTATGCATTGGTGCAATCAGCCAGGCTGGCCAGGAAGGGCTACGCCGCGCATCCGGAGGTTGCGCTCGCGCTGGCATTCAGCGTCTATACGGTGACCTTGGCGGCCACCGCCAAATCCGTCAACGACCCGATTTTCGCCCTGGCATGGGGCGCGATGGCCTGCGCACTGCGCAAGCGCGAGCGGGCGGGCAGCCGGCCCGCGCTTGCGCAGTGCGCAGGTCGGCAAGCTGCGCGATCCTGACAGGTATCCGCCAGTCCGCTCATCAGGCATGGCCTGTACCGCGACGACTGACATTCATCGATGATTGAGGCATATGGACATCAATCAGGACAAGTACAGAGAGCTCTGCGAGAGCGAACGTTCAATCCGGCTGTCCAGCCAGGCCTGGTGGCTTGACGCGACGGTTGGGGCCGACCGCTGGAGCGTGGCCCTGGTGGAGCGAGCAGGAAAGGTGATCGCAGCCATGCCCTACGTCAAGAAGACGAGGTACGGCTTTGTCATCCTTACCCAGCCTCCCGCCGGACACGGATTGGGACCATGGCTCGCGTGCAAGGATGCAAAGCCGACAAAACTGCTGAGCCAACAGAAGGAGTTGATGACGAACCTGATCGAACAACTACCGAGGTTCGACCATTTCGCGCAGGCCTGGGACTACAACAATACCAACTGGCTGCCCTTCTTCTGGAAAGGCTATCGGCAGACCACGAGATATACCTACATTCTTCCGGACCTCAGTGACGAGGCGTCGCTTTGGAGCGCCATGCAACCCACGGTGAAACAGGACATCCGGAAAGCGAACGACCGCTTCAATCTTCGCGTGCGCCACACCGACAACATTGATGAGTTCCTGCCTCTGAACCGCAATGTTGGCATTGACCCGAAATGGCGACGAGGCTATTCCGATGACGTCGCGAGGCGAATCGACGCTGCGTGCAAGGAGCGTGGCAAACGCAGGATCTTCATCGTCGAGGATGAGCAGGGACGGCCTCACTACAGCGCCTATCTCGTGTGGGACGAGCAGAGCGCGTACGGCCTGATGGGAGGCGCAAACCGGGACATGCCACCCAATACCGGAGCCGGCAGCTACTGCATTTGGGAAACCATCAGGTTCGCCTCGACGGTAACCAAGGCCTATGACTTCTCTGGCTCCATGCTGGAATCGGTGGAACGCTTCTTCCGAGGCTTCGGTGCTGTTCAGAGACCGTATTTCCTCATTACGAAGACACCATCCAGGGCGCTCTCGCTGTATCAGCTCATGCGTTCCCGATAGCGGTGCCGCCGGGAAAGCAAGGCGCCCGCGCTTTTACAAGGAGATGCTGGCATGAGCAAGCACAACGCATGCGCCCGTCGACCTCTTGCGCGCGCGCTGCTGCGCGCCGGTAGCCTGGCTGTACTGCTGGTCTGTACCGTGCCAGCGGCGCAGGCGCAGCCTGGCGGCGTGATGCCTGCCGCGCTGGAATGCGGTGGCCCTGTCGAAGGCCTGGTCTGGCGCCGCTGGGACGAAGGCGGGTTCGTCTTCGTGCAACAGCAACTGATCGCGGAACGGCTGGTGAAGCAAGGCGACACCTATGCGCTATACCACATAGAGATCTTCTTTCACAACTTGCTGGCCATGGCACAACGTTGCCAGCGCAGCGCCCGGCAGGCCCAGTTGGCCGGCCTGGTTGCCAAGACTTATGCACAGCTCGAACCCGCGCCCGGCGACCAGCCAGGGCGGGCCTGGATATGCCGCGGTGGTCCCGAGTGCAGCCACAGCATCCGGCTGCGCAACACCGAGGTGTTGCTCAACAGCACCCAGTTCCTGGCCTTCGCGAGCAGCCTTGCCAACGGCATGAGCCGCGAGGTTCGGACGGCGGCTCCCAACGACTTCGTCGAGCAGACGGCACGCATCGCGCGCGAGCACCTGGAACGCTGGAGAACGCCTGCGGCGCAGGACGCGTTGCGCAAACGGATCGCCGCGAGGCCGGAGGATGTCAAGAATACCTCGTCGGAACTGTTCCTGACCGACAAGGATCTTTGGCAGATTGCCATCTACGCGGATCTGGCCGGCATGCTGGCCGCGCGACCTCGGCTTGCCCAGGCGGCGGGCCTGGATGACGGCAGTATTGCCACCATGAAAGCGCACCTGGACTTGTTGCTGCGCCTGGTTGCGGCTCGCACTACTGTACAGGCGCTTCCCGACCCGGAGGGCAAGACTGGCAAGAGCATCAGGGTGGCCGATCTTGATGCGGGATTCTGGCGGCTTTATGACACAAACCGGTATGCCGCCTACACCGGGCGGGACAAGCCTGTTGTATGCAAGCGCGATCCGGCCAGACCAGAACTGGTCACGGCGCAGACGCTTATCCCAGCCGAGCGCTTCGCGCCGGTCGCCAACATCGGCTGGGACATCAGCCACGCACGCCGGCTGGTGCATTTTTTTGATGCCATCGAGCGCAATCGTGCGGCCTTGGTCCAGGTCTACGGCATTGACCCGGCGAGTTTGCCCTCGCAAGACACCATGGCTGCCTTTGCCCGCCAGTTCAGTCTTCACGTCTGGAATCAGGATCGGGCCCGCCCGCTGTTCGCCAACTATTTCAGCGGCGCCAACGGCTGGTATCGGGTGAATTACGACAACGGCACAGGCAGTTGCGCGGAGGGCTATCCACCGTATGGCCTGGCTGAGTCATTCCCCACCGGTGGCTATGCAACCTGGCCAGCGATGCACGCGCTGGGTGTGCGCTTGTACGACATTACCCAGTCGTCGCGCAAGGAAGACCGGGACTTCGTTGCAGCCCATTACCCCGGCTTCGCGAGGCGGCCCGGCGACAGCGAGCGCATGCTTGCCGAGATGATGTTCTGGCCTACGCTGGTGCGCCGCGGCGGCGCGCGCTGAAGGGACGAGCCAGCCGCCGCGCTCGTTTCCATCACGCGCGGCCGGGCGGTGGGGCGACCGTGGCTCGCTGACGCGACAGCCTGTCAGTAGGCGACGACAGCCTGGTACAGCTCGCGCTCCTCGGCGTTGCTGAGCGACGAGTTATGCCACAGCATGGTAAAACAGCCATTCACCGCCTTGCAGGTATCCTTCAGTTCCCGGAACTTTCTCCATGCTGCATCGCCGGTTCCAAGCTTCATATAACCCATGACGGTGCCTTCCATGGCGATCAACGGGCGGATGCGCAAGCTCAGGGCCTTGCCTGCGACCGGATCGAAGGCCGGATATTCGAAGCAGGTGCCGCAGCGGAATCCGGCGTGGTCGGCATAGCTGAGCGTGCTGTCGTAGGTCATGCCCGCCTGCTCCCAACCGAGCATCGTGGTCGGGTGCTCCCAGCGCAGATAGTGCATGCGTCCGCCCCAAACCTCCTGCTCGATCTTCTCTTGCTCGCATAGCCGCCGCAGCCGGTTTGCCTCCGCCTGCACCGCGCCGGGCGCCTGATAGGTATTGAAGCTCGGATGCAGGCCGATTTCATGGCCACGGGCATGGATACGCTGCATCAATCCGCGTATCGCAGGATGCTCCGGCTCGTAGTCGGCATCCATGCCGGGGTCGGTGCGCCCGCAGATGAAGTAGAAGGCGCTGACCAGTCCATGGCGCTCGGAAACATCCATGATCCAGTCAAAGGTATTGACCCGATCGCTGGGATGCAGCGCGGTGCGCGTCTTCATCCTGATGACCGGGGCCTGCAGCACGCTCCGTACGTCCCGGCGAATCAGAATGTCGCCGGCCATGCGGCGGACCATTCGCGCCGCGGAGCCAAAGCCATAACGACTGGGCACATCCACGTCATGCGACACCTTCATGCCGGGCCGAAGCTGCCGTAGCTGCAGTTCTGGCCACTGCCGCCTGATCACCTGCCCAAGGATATGCAACCACTCATCCACCACCGGTCGCTCCAGATAGCCATGCCTGTGGGCATGCGAGTGGCTGGCCGGGAAGCGTCTGTAGTTGTCCAGGTCGGTGCGGCCAACCTCCTCCTGGCGCGACAGCATCCAGTAGCAAAGACCGAGAATGTCATAGTGGATTCGATAGCCAGCCGGCGTCGCCTCGATCAGCGGCGACGGAGCGCGCGCAAGGCCTGGCGCCGGCAAAGGTCCGCGCAGGGCCGGCTGCCAGCCCTCGGCAAGCGCATCCCAGGTTGTAAAGGCGAGCGCCGAGTCCGCGCGCTTGAAGGTGACGGGGTCAGCGGCAATCTCGATCGATCCCTCGCCGGATCCGGCAAGGCTCAAGCGGACAAAGCCCGCGTCGGTGCCTTGCAACTGAAAACCATGGCCAAACCGCTCCGCGAGAATCCGCTGCAGCCAGGAGAGGGTTTCCTCAGTCATGTGCCTCATAGGGAATTCCAGAGTGAGAATGCCAGCGTTCTGATTGAACGATGGCTGTGCACGGCTTGAGCAGGGCATGGACAGTACATGGCAAACCGAATGGCCGAGCCACAGCCGATTGCGCTGACAGAGAAGATTATCGGGACTCGCTACCGTGCCGGCAATGAAGCTGGGTGTGACGCCGAACGCAAGGTGCGTGCGCTTTCCTGCCGCACCCGCGAGGCTGCCGCGGTGCCGTGCCGGGCAGTGTGGTCTGGGCCACGCTATGCGCTTTCACGAAGCGCCGGACTCTGATTAGATGTATTCGGGCGGATGGAAAAGTACGCTGCCACAACGGCAAGGTATTTGATCATCCGGCCCTGACCATGGCCCTGTGCGTCCGCATGCGGTCGCGGCAGGATCCGCTATTGTCAGGCCCGCGTCTGCTCTGTTGGCCGACCCGGCGGGCCGGGTCGGCCAGCCGGGAGAAGCCCGCCAATGACATGCGCGCCAGCATCCCACGATCCGGTCCCTCCATGAAGCACGTCTGGATTCTCAATCACTATGCCCTGGAACCCGGCAGTGACCACGGCGGCACGAGACACTTCCACCTGGCAGAGCACCTGAGCTCGTCCGGCTGGCAGGCAACCGTTATCGCGGCCAACACGGTCGGCGCAAGGGAACGGCAGCTGGAGGGGGGCAGGTTGTCGCGCCTTGACAGTATTCGCGATGTGTCTTTCCTCTGGGTACGTACGCCCACATACGAAGGCAATGGCGCCGGCCGCATCCTCAACATGCTGGCCTACAGTTGGCGCGCCTTGCGGCGGCGGACCACGCGTGGCCTGCCGCGTCCCGACGTGGTGATCGGCTCCAGCGTGCACCCCTTCGCCGCGGCGGCGGGCGCCCTGCTGGCGCACCGCTTCAAGGTCCCGTTCGTGTTCGAGGTGCGTGACTTGTGGCCGCAGACGCTCGTGGACATGGGTCGCCTGCGCGAAGGAGATTTCCTGACCTGGGCGCTGCGCAAGCTCGAGCTTTGGCTGTATCGGCGTGCCACTCGCATCGTCGTGCTGCTGCCGCACGCGTGGGAGTACATCGCGCCGCTGGGCATTCCGAAAGAGCGCATAACCTGGATACCCAACGGCGTGGACCTGTCGCTGTTCCCACCGCCCACGCCTGCACGCACCGTCGCGCCGTCCGAGCGTTTTACGCTGATGTATTTCGGCGCCCACGGACAAGCCAACGGCCTGGACAATGTGCTGCAGGCAATGAAGCTTGTGCAGCAGCGGCCAGAGGGGCGGCACATCATCCTGCGCATGGTCGGAGATGGCGGCCTCAAGCCTGCGCTGATGGCGCAGGCACAGCAACTCGGCTTGCGCAATGTCATCTTTGAGCCCCCCGTACCGAAGACCCGAGTTCCGGCTGTGGCAATGGAGGCCGATGCCTTTGTCATCGCCGTGCGCGACCTGCCGCAGTTGTACCGGTACGGCATCAGCATGAACAAGCTGTTTGACTACCTGGCCGCGGGCCGGCCCATCGTCATTGCCTCCAATGCCTCCAATAATCCGGTGGCCGACTCGACGGCGGGACTGACGGTGGCCGCGGAGCAGCCGGAGGCGCTTGCCGACGCCATCATCAGCATCGCAGCAGCGCCGCTCGAGGCTCGCCTGCGTATGGGGCGCGCCGGCCGCGAGTATGTCGAGCGCAACCACAGCTTCCAGCTGCTGGCGCAGCGCCTGGCTGGGGTGCTGGACGAAGCATGCAGAGCTCAGGCCAACCCGGTGTCTTGACCTGGTTGATATCGAGGCTCCGCATTGCACACGGGTCGGAAGACCGGTGCCCGGCCTTTGCGCCCTCGCGGCAGGATACGAGATGCAGCGAACGGCTGGGTCCGCTGGGGCAAAGCCTGGCGCTCGCGGTAGTACAGCCTTCTCGTCCGAACATTCAACGTGCGACAACGCACCGAAGCATGGAGCCGCCCCTCCTACGATGCAAAGCATCAGGGCATGGCATATGCGACGCGTTGTCCGCTGCCATCAGTAAGGAGACCGCCGTGAGACCAGTCAATTGGCGCAAGCATTCCCGGATCATCCTGGCTACCTCTCGCCACAACATCGCTTCCAGTCTGTCGATACTTGTCGCCACCGGCCTGCTAGCAGCGTGCTCTGCATCGCCGGGCATGTACTTCGGCACCAATGCGGTGGTGAGCGCAATCGGTCCCGATGTCGTACCCAAGGTGACACCGATCACCCTCGATCTGGTGAAAGCCCAACGCAGCAAGGCTCGTACAGACAATGAGCGGGTCGAAGAACTGTTCGCCACGCCGCGGCCTTATCAGATCGGCCCTGGCGACATCATCTCGGTCGTGGTATGGGACCATCCGGAACTGGTGTTTCCCACGCAGACCTACAGCATCGGCGCCGCCTTCGAAATCCCGCAGTCCAGCGGCGGCTCCAACGTGCCGGGTTATGTGGTCAGCGCACAGGGCGATATTCAGTTCCCCTACGCCGGCGTCATGAAGGTGGGTGGGAAGACGGCAAACCAGGTTCGCGACCAGATGGCGCGGGTTCTGTCGCGAGTGGTCAGGGACCCCCAGATGACGGTGCGGGTGCTCGGCTTCCGTAGCCAGCGTGTCTACGTTGACGGAGAAGTCAAGACGCCTGGCATGCAGGCCATCGATGACGCGCCCATGACGCTGGTGGAAGCGCTCAATCGCGCCGGCGGTGTGCTGAATCTGACCGGTGACAACAGCCGCATCCGCGTTACCCGCGGCGAGCGCAGCTGGTATGTCAACATTCCCGCCCTGCTTGCCAGGGGTATTGATCCGTCCCGCATTCTGCTGCGCTCGGGCGACATCGTCCGCGTGGAACAGCGCGAGGACAACAAGATCTTCGTGACCGGCGAAGTGGTGCGCCCCGCCTCCCTGCTCATGCGCAATGGACGGATGACACTGAACGAGGCACTTGGCGATGCCGGCGGTGTCAATCCGAGTTCGGCCAATGCGGAGCAGATCTACGTTATCCGCAAGGCGGCCGATGGCGAGCCCAACATCTACCATCTGAACAGCAACTCTCCGGCGGCGCTGGCTATCGCCGAGGGCTTCGAGCTGGAACCGAAAGATGTGGTCTATGTGGACGCACGTGAGGTCGTCCGCTGGAGCCGCGTGATCAACCAGCTGTTGCCGAGCACCCAGCCTGTGTTCAGTACTGCCACGGCAATCAAATAGCGGGATGCGAAACATGACTCGCTCGATCCTGGTGATTTGCATCGGCAACGTCTGTCGCAGCCCCATGGCGGCCTGCCTGCTGAGCCAACTTCTGCCCGCATGCGAGGTAGCTTCGGCCGGACTCGCTCCGCCGGTCGGCGCACCCGCGGATCCAAGCGCTGTCAGGCTGCTTGCGCGCGAGGGTCTCGATATTGCCAGTCACCGCGCCCGCGCCGTGAATGACGCACTTGTGGCAGCTGCAGACCTGATCCTCGTGATGGACAGCGAGCAACGCGACGAGCTTGAACGGGTTTTCCCGCTGGCACGCGGGAAAACCCACCGGATTTGCGAATCTACGTCCACGGATGTGCCGGATCCGTATGGATGCTCGCCAAGCATGTTTTATATCGTTCTGGAACTGATCAAGCAGGGCATTGCTTCGTGGTCTGCACGGCTGGTAGAGGTTGCACCAACTGAGGGTCAAGGAGAAGTATCATGAGAACGGTCAGTACCCGGGATCAAACCCCCGCTGGCGTGGACGAGCAGCAGTCGGCAGTGGACTTCACCGCCTATCTCGATTTGCTGGCCCGCTATCGAAAGACCTTCCTGTCCGTCGTCGGAGTGGTCATCGTGGTCGGCCTCGTCTATGCCTTCCTGGCCAAGCCAGTCTACCGCACGAACCTGACGGTGCAAGTGGAGGAATCGGGTGGTAACCACGTCAGCAAGCTCATAGCCTCTATCTCACCGGGTCCCGATGTCAAGCCCGCCGCTTCTGCGGAGATTGAACTCCTGCGCTCGCGGATGGTGGTCGGAAAGGCTGTCGACAACCTGCGTCTGTATATCGAAGCCGCACCGCGCTATTTCCCGCTGATCGGCCCGGCAATCGCCAGCTTCAATCCTGAACTGTCGCACCCTGGGCTGTTTGGATGGGGTGGCTTTGCGTGGGGCCATGAATCGATTACCGTGTCCCAGCTCGACGTTCCTGCGTCCATGGAGGAACGCAAGATCCGGCTGACCGCGCTGGGTAACAACGAGTACAGGGTGCGGTTTGCCAGCGACGATGCCGAGGCTACCGGCAAAGTGGGATCGCCATTGACGATCACCACTGCCAACGGCGCGGTCACCATGCTGGTAAGCCAGTTGGACGGGCGCCCCGGTACCCAGTTCGTGCTGCGTCGGCTGGCGCGCACTGCGGGCATCGCGCGCTTGCAGGAGAAGCTGACGATCAGCGAGCGCGGCAAGGATAGCGGCGTGATCGGCGTGTCTCTGGAAGGTGTCTCGCCTGACATGACGGCGGCTATCCTCAACGAAATCGGCAATGCCTATGTTGACCAGAACATCCGCCGCAAAGCCGCCGAAGCCGAAAAGTCACTCGCATTTCTCGAGCAACAGCTGCCGCTGCTCAGGCAGCAGGTCGACACGGCCGAGACCCGATATAACGCGATGCGCAATCAACGCGGCACGATCGACCTCGGCGAGGAGTCCAAGCTGATCCTGGGTCAGTCGGTGCAGATCCAGACCAAGCTGCAAGAGTTGCAGCAAAAGCGCCAGGAACTGGCTGCACGCTTTACTTCAACGCATCCGGCCATCGCACTCGTCGACAGCCAGATCTCCGGCCTGACCGCCCAACTGAACGGGGTGTCCGGGCGGATCCAGAAGCTGCCGGACGTGGAACAGAACGTGGTGCGGCTGATGCGCGACGTCAAGGTCAGCACCGAGCTGCTGCAGTCCCTGCTGAACGAGGTCCAGCAGCTGAAGCTGATCAAGGCGAGCAAGGTAGGAACGGCGCGGATTGTCGACCCGGCGGAGGTGCCGCTCAGGCCGGTCCGGCCGGACCGGGCGCTGATTGCCGGGCTATCGCTCGCCCTGGGCCTGGTTGCTGGCCTGCTGGTGGTCTTCGTGCGCCATACGCTCGAAGGCGGCGTGGCCGACCCGGACGAGATCGAGCGGCAGACAGGGATGACTGTCTACTCGACCATCCCCTTCAGCAAACAACAGTCACAGTTGTCACCGGGCGCCGGCCTTCTGGCACTCCAGCAGCCGGACGACCCTACCGTGGAGAGTCTGCGCAGCTTCCGTACCGCATTGCGTTTCGCCATGGCCGGGAGCAACAGCCCGACGGTGGTGATCACCGGGCCTGCCCCAGGCGTAGGCAAATCCTTTGTCTGTGCTAACTTTGCCGCAATTGCCGCCACCGGAAGCCGCGTGGTGCTCATCGATGCCGACCTGCGCCGCGGTAGCCTGCAGAGTTCCTTTGATGTCAAGCGCGGCCCTGGCTTGACCGAACTGCTGATGGGCGCGCCGCTGGAGCAGGTATTGCAGCGGCAAGTGGCGCCCGGCCTGGACTTCATACCGACCGGCTCGCAACCACCACACGCGATCGATCTGCTGCTGAGCCCCGCCATGGACTCCCTGCTTGAGCAGCTCAAAGCGCGCTATGACCTGGTGCTGATCGATACGCCGCCAGTGCTTGTGGCTGCCGACGCGGGCATCCTGGCAGGCAAGGCTGGCGCCGTGTTTCTGGTGGCGCGCGCCGAGAAGACCACGACCGGCGAACTGGTTGCGGCGCAACGCGCGATCCGGCAGGCCGGCGCCGATGTCAAGGGCGTGCTGTTCAACGGGCTTCTGATCGAGGGCCGCTGGTACCGGGCCCACAGCTACTTTGGCAAGTATCGCTATCTCGCCGATTACGGCAATGGACAGACCAAGCGGGCTTAGCCGGGACCACGGCGGCGGCTGGTGTAGTTTCCGTCCAGCCGTCGGCCGCTGAACTCGAACTCCGCTTCGCCTGAGGGCAAACAAGTCATGCCACTCGTTCATGCGGATACCGTCTCGTCCGTGGTCATCGCCGGCGCAGGCGGACTTGGGCTGGAACTCTATGACTACCTGCAGGCAGAAGCGCGGTGCGGCGGACCTGCGGTAGCGGGCTTCATCGATGACACGCCAGACAAGGTTCCGGAGGGCATAGACCTGCCACATCTGGGGTCGATTCGCCAGTTCCGCCCAACGCCGCGCCAGGCAGTGCTGGTAGCGATTGGTGCCACCCTGGCACGGCAAGACGTGCTGTCATGGCTCTTGCATATCGGGATCGAGGTTCCGATCTATGTCCATGGTACGGCCCTCGTCTCGCCCTCCTCCCACCTGGGCGTCGGCGCATTGATTTTTCCGTTCACGGTCATCAGCCGGGGCGCGGTGGTGGAGGACGGAGCGGTGGCCAATGTCTACAGCGGAATTGGGCATGGTGCCCGGGTGGGTGCGTGCTCCGTGCTTTCCCCTCACGCGGTCCTCAACGGCAACGCCGCCATCGGACCGCGGTGCTTCCTGGGGACACGTGCGACGCTCTTCCCGGGCGTGAGCATCGGCGCGGAATGCGTTGTCGATTCTCACACCTGCGTTTCGACCAGCGCCAAGGACCGGCAGTTCATCACCAGCGGCAGTTTCCAGATGACCTCACGCCTGATTCGCGATCAGTGATGAACAGCTCGGGGCTCCAGCTCAGAAAGTTTCAGAACATACGCGGTACGACGGCACCCGGCATTTCACGACAGTCACCACGATCTGGCCGGAAACCGGATCGGTATCGATGTACCTTGAATAGCGCTCGGTGACGCCGAACCAATCCATTCCATGTGACCACAATCGGCCTTTGACGGGACGTGTCGCTGCCAGCGCAAAGACCAACAGGAACCCGCAAAGCGCCACCCTCGCAAGCATCGGCGTCCGACCGGGGAGCACAGGCTGGCGAGCGGGCCGACGAGCGGGCCGACGAGCGGGCCGACAAAAAGGATGCAAATTGATCCACGCCACGGCAAGTCCGACAGTCATGCCGATCAGGGTTTCAGCAAGCGTGTGATAGTGTCCGACGATCAGGGCAACTGCGACCAGTACCGCCACGAGTACACCGGCAGACAGGCCGATCCTGGCCGTTCGCCTGCCCCATGCCGATCCCAGTATCGCGCCCAGCATCGGGTAGACCGATGCAGTGAGCATGGCGTGCCCGCTTACGCTGTACACGTTCACCGATGGCATTGACCATCCATTGAATTCGAACGCCAGCTTCCCTGCAAGAATGACGGCTGCGCCGCCAACCAGCGACACAAGCCAGTAAGACGCGCGCTTCCACAATCCCAGGTAGGCCAGACGGAGCGCAACAAGGCCCGCCAGGGGGATCGCCAGTGACGCGCCGCCACTATGGACAATCAGCATCCAGGATAGCTGCATCAGGAGCCTCAACTTGTCGAATGGTCGCTTACCCGTGCGTCCCGGCGTATTTCTCCAGCGGCTTCCAGTTCATCATGCGATATCGCCATCCGAGGCGCTCCGTTTGCTTCCCATGAAGCGAGGGGCAGAGAACTCTCCCGCGGCGCTGATCCCCTCGCGCGCTACTACCTTGATGACGGTCTTCCACAAGATCACGATGTCCAGCCACACCGAAACATGATCGACGTACCAGACGTCCAGCCGGAATTTCTCTTCCCAGCTGATCGTGTTGCGTCCACTGATCTGTGCGAGTCCGGTAATGCCGGGACGGACCATGTGGCGGCGCATCTGCTCTGGAGAGTAGCGCGGCAGGTACTCCATCAATAGCGGCCGCGGCCCAACCAGACTCATATCACCCTTGAGTACATTCCAGAGCTCCGGCAGCTCATCGAGGCTGGTGGAGCGAAGAAACGCCCCAAGTTTGGTCAGCCGTTCCGGATCAGGCAGCAGTTCGCCGTCCGGTCCGCGAGCATCCGTCATGGTACGAAACTTGAGAATGTGGAATGGTTCGCCATGAAGTCCCGGCCGGACCTGCCGGAAAAAAACCGGTTTGCCCAGACGTACGCGCACTACGCAAATCAGGAGCAGAAGCGGAATGGCAAGCAGCAGCATGCCCAGCAAGGCCAGGACAACATCAAAGATGCGCTTCATCACAATGGCTCCGAGAAACCGCCCCTGTTTGGGCATGGCGCAGAGGGAGCGCCGCTGACAGGCAGAATCCCCTGCTGGAATGGCCGGTCTGCGGCCAGGAAAGGGTGAGCATTGAAAAATTCCTGATCATTGCCGCGGAATGACAGGCGACCACCGCCCATCGCCGCGATGGCACGCAGCGACCGCACTGCAGACAGCTCTTGCTTCATGCTCTTGGTTCGGGTGCCTTGCCCATGGCCCACGATCCATCCACGGGCACTCAGTTCGGAGGATTACCTGCAGTGACTATGCCCCGCGGTGCCCCTTCGCACCGTTGGCTACCTCACACTTCAGCTGCCGGCTCTGCCACGGCGCCAGGGAGCACTCCCGCAACCATTTTTCCTCAGCTTGCTCTACCAGTTCTTCGAGTCTGTTTGAGAGCGCACCGAATGGCGGATGTCGTCTCGCCAGAATCGGAAGTCCATACGCAAGCCAGCACAATGAAAGGTGAAGAGGACCGACATGAAAGCCTCGACGACAAGCGGCGAAGGTGGGGGCGGGCTGGGAACCACCCTGTCGGCGACCGCGCATCCCCACGCTCTGCATGGTTCCGAAGCCATCTGGCAGGAAACCAATTGCTATATCGACCTGTGGGTGGAATTGCTGCATGGCTGGGGGCTCGAACCGCGCGCAGGACTCGCGTTCACCGTTGCACAAGACTTTGAAGGCGATCACTTCACCTTCTTCAAGTACCCTCAGATGGATCTGGAAACGCTGTATGGGATCAGCGTGCAGGAAATGGCCGTTTATGACACGCTGCAGGCACACGTCACGGCGCAGGTCGAACGCGGTCACACCGCACTGGTCGAAGTCGACAGCTTTTACCTGCCCGACACGCATGCCACCGCCTACCGGCGCGAGCACGTCAAGACCACGATTGCAATCAACCGTATCGACAACCAGGCCGAGCGCGTCTGGTACTACCACAGCCTGGGCTACCACAGCGCGCAGGGCGAGGACTATCGCGGCCTGATGCGGCTCTTGCCCGAGCTCGCAGGCAACGCAAATATCCTGTTCCCCTATGCTGAATATGCAAAACGGGTGCGGCCTCCGCTCGAGTCGTCCGCGTTGGTCGATGCTTCGGTGGCACTGATGCGATACCACCTCGCCAGACGCCCTGCAGGCAATCCGGTAGGTCGCTGGCGACAGGTGTTTGGCAAGCACATGGACGCCTTGCTGGCGCGGGAAGAAGCCTATTTTCACCTGTACACCTTCAACTTCCCGCGCCAGCTGGGCGCCAACTTCGAGATGCTGCATCACTGGTTGTACTGGCTAAGCGAGCATGGGCACGAAACGCCCCTGGCCGTCGCGGACGACGCACACACCATCGCAACCGAGAGCAAGGTATTGCAGTTCCGACTGGCGCGGGCGGTGGCACGCCGGCGCGCCGACCTCTGCGCCGACTGCCTGGATAGCCTGGAGTCCTGCCATGACAAGGCCATGGCGGGACTGCTATCGGCTTTCGGTTGAGCCAGCACGCGGGCCGCCCCAGGAACGGCGCTTACAACCGCTTGCGGGCGGCACCGGGCCACCGGAGTACCCCGCGGTGCGCGTCCGAGCCGACACCAGGACGTGATCGGCAGACGACGCTAACCATCATAGCCAAGCGGATGGTCTGCATTCACAGCGTAGATTTCGCCTGAGGGAACGGGAACAGCATGCGCCGCGCCCTTGCCCTGGTGCACGAGCCGAACTCGCCGGCTGCTTGCCGGCGCAAGGTGGAACCAGTTCTCCGAAGCCTGGTAGGCAACGTCTTCGATGTGCACCCAGCGCGCGAAGCGCTCTGCTGACACCGTCAGCCACCACTCGTCGCCAACCTGCTCAAGCTGCGCCCGCAACCCAGGCTCCTTGAGCGCGGCGGCACGGCGGTCGGGCAGGTACACGGCCTGGCTCAGTGGCTCGCCGCTGTCGCCGGCAAGCAACGTCGCCAGTACCACGTCATGCGTCGGCGGGCCGAAGCGATAGGCATATGTGAAGTCAAAGAAGCGATCCAGCAGTGCGGACGCCTCGATACGCTCCGATCCGCGCGCCGGCAGCCACAGGCTGTGCCGGGCTTCAGCCACCACCATCGCGCCGTCACGCAGGCAGCGCAGGACCAGCAGCAGCGAGCGTGGTTGCGGCATTTCGTTCAGCACGTGCAGGTGCAGTCCGTTGAGCCCCTCATCGGTAATCAGCACCTGCACTGGTTGCCAGACCTGGCGTAGCGCATGCCATGCCGACTTGGGGCGCCCGCAGGCATCGACAATACCCCAGCCTGCGCCAGGCGTCAGGTCTTGCAGCTGCCAGATCAGGCCGCCGGAACAACCCGAACCCACTCGTCGCCATTCGCTGAAGACTTCGGTCATCACCTCCGCCGTCACCGCCCGCGACAGCATCAGGTAGCGTTGGGGCTGCTCATACCGCAAGCGCGGCGGATCCACCTCGTACAAGGCGCGCAAATAGTGATCGCGGACATCTTCGAAATCCCACGGTGCCCCCGCGTCGCGCGGCACCGTGGCTTTCCAGCGCGGGGAATGCAGCGGCAGCGACAGTCCGTGCTCTGTCAGCGTCCGATCACCGGGAACATTGGCAAAGGCCAGGCATTCGGAGGCGAAGCGGACCTGCGCCAGCCGCGCATCCGTCAACGGGCGTTCGTAGGCCCCCACACCGTAATAGTGGCAGACACCGCTGTCCGGCTGGAACGGCCAGGCACCTCCGGTTGGCGAATTGCTGACATAGACCACGTCCGGGCGATACGCGGCAACCAGGCCCGGGATCAACTCCTCGAACAGCGGTTGCTTCCATTCGCCACGCGAGGTACCCAGCATTGCCGCCTGCTGCTCCGCCTCGCTACCGCCGCAAAGCACTGCAATGCTTGGATGCGCCCGGGTCGAAGTCAGCCACCCGGTGACTTCGCGCTTGAAGTCATCGGTAAGGCCAACGCCGGGTCCGATGCTGCCATAGTCGAAGTTGGCGAACATGAAATCCTGCCAGACCAGCAGGCCCAGTTCGTCGCAAACCCGATAAAAGGCTTCACCCGGATAGCACGTGACACCGCTGATGCGCACCATGTTCATGCCGCCGTCGCGCGCAAGCGTCAGCCAATACCGGGATGCTTCATCAGTGTCTGCGAGGCCAGGCAAATCGATGCTGGAAATGCAGGCCCCGCGGCAAAACAGCCGCTCGCCATTGATGCACAGCGCAAACGGCTCCGACAACCTGGAAGACCCGGACGAGTCCGATGCGCTCGCACCGTCGAGCGATACCGTGCGAAAACCGACCCGACCGCATTCGATGGCGCGCCCGTCGACGGTTGCATCGACACGGTAGAGGTGTGGCTCGCCGTGCGTATGAGGCCACCATACCTTCGGACGTTCGACCCGTAGCGTGCCCGCAAGGGTGTGCCTGTCAATGCGCGACAGCGTGCCGGGATAGCTGCAACCCTCACCGTCTGTTGCCTCGAACGACCCCGAGGCCGGCGCTGCCCCCGGGGAATGCAGGCGCAGCGAGACGACGCCGTGTCCTTCCGGCATTTCCGCCGACACGTCAGCACGCACGCCGTGGAGAATGTCGTCGCTTGCCGGATCGAGCAACTCTACGGAACGCCAGGGCCCCACCGCATGCACCGGCGGGCACCAGCCCGGCATATGGCCAAGCAGGGTCGTGCGGACCGTACGCAGGGTCGGGGGCGCGATCATTCTGGGCTTCCAGCGCACGGCGCCACGCCGCTTGCGCAACCATGGATGCAGCGCCCGAAAACAGAGATACAGCAGGTTGTCTCCGTCCAGGTCGACCTCGACCTCGTGCGCGGCGAACATATGCTGAACACTCAGCACGAGTTTTCCGTTGAGCCAGGCTTCGGCCACTGTGGCGAGTCCGTTAAAGCGCAGCACCTGCCTGCCCCGGCCGGCAAAGCTCACTCGATACCAATGGTCATGCAGGTGCAGTGGCGGCGGCGCGGAATCGTCCCAGCGCCCGGCGGCGCGCAGCGCGCTGGCCACCGTGCCAGGAACCGGGGCTGGCAGCCAGCCCGCCGTGCCATCCAGGCCCGCCGGACTGTCGGCTGCACCGGCGTCCGTCTGTATCCACGTCCACTCGCCACCGAGCGCGGCATTGCCAATGGGGATGCCCGATCGGACGTCAGGAAATGACTCCAGATCGGGCATCGAAGCGTTTGTGTCCGGGTAGCCTTGGGACTTCATGGACTGCCTTCATCTCGTAACCCGCCAGGGCCGAAATGCCAGCCTGGCGGAGCACAGCCGACTGCCTCACAGAATGGCTCCAGCGGCATCGGCCGGCAGCATGCTGCGCGGTTCCGATTGGATCCTCGCGGCGTCAGACTAGATGCCTCCGAGCACGTCGCGCACGCGTTGCGGCCAGCGCGCCAGTTCGAAGCCGTGATGGCGCAGCAAAGCCAGCGTCAGGCGCTCGATGCCGAAGCCCACGCAGCCGGTATGCGCCAGCGCCCCGTCATCAGTGCGCAGCGGCCACGCATGGGCGAAATGATCCATGTGGTAGTTGAAACTCATGCAAGCGGTCGGTGGCGCGCCATCGTTGATCGGCACCAGCAGTTCAAACTTCAGTTTGAGTTCACGCTGACTGTCCGCGACGATCTTGCCACCACGACCGAAGAACGGATCGTTTGCAATATCCACTTCGTGCGGCAACCCGAGCATGCTGGCCAGATTCTGGCCACGCTCCATCCATATCTGGCGGAATTCGACAATCTGCTCGGCAGTCCCGAGCCGCACGTACTCGCGCTGGCGGAACATCTGCATGCGTGCGGGATCGATGGAAGGCTCATGGCGGAAGCAATACGTCAGCACGTCGACCACGAGGCCGCCACGGGGCATCGGCCCGCGGTCGGCCACTACCGGATAGACCGGATAGCACGCCGCGGGTGCCAGCACCACTTCGGTCGGTCGCTGCTGCTCGGCCCACTCCTCACCGTGTTCCACACGGGCGAGCAGACGGTGATGTTCCCGTTCGCCGCCACAGAAGCAATGCACCGTCCCCGCCAGTTGCGGAAAACTCTTGAGGTATTCGCTCGCCTCGAAATCCTCGCGCGGCATCGCGGGAGGAAATCGCATCACTTCCGCATGCTGGTCGGCTCCGAGCTTGCTGATGGCGAGGTTCAATCCATCGGCGATGCCTTCGAACAGCGCGCTGCGGCCATAAATGCCATCGACCTTGGTCGGGAAGAGCACACGGGCATCGATGAGCGCCTGCCGGTAGGCACGACGGCCGAGGTCCGGATCCTTCACCGGTACGGCGTGGAGAAAATGATCATCCGCGACAGGAGATGCGTTTTCGTCGGCTGTGCAAGTGTGGCTGGTGTCGTCCATGTTCGGATCCTCAGGCAGTCCGGTCCGCCAGCAGCAGGTTGGCGGTGTTGGTCAGGATGCGATCGTTGTTGATCATTAGGGGCGCTGACCACAGATCCCGAAGGTGGCGTCCCAGGCTGAACGGCGTGCCATGCTTGTAGCCCGCCATGCCGCACACCAGCATCGCGATCTGGACTGCCTCGAGCGCCAGCGCCGACACGCTGGTCTTGAGACCATTCATTTCCGCCGCCAGGCTGAACATCGCCGACACGCCCTGCCTTGCGTGCCGCTGGCGCTGGTGGCTCAGCGCCAGCTCCAGGCGGCCATCAAGCATCTGGATGATGGCCACGGCCTCAGCCACGCGCGTAGCCGATGGCGGCAGCGTGCCGGGTCGGGCACGGGCCTGGCCCTGGAACAGTGCCTTGGCACGCTGGACCGCGTCCGCCGCGATGCCTGTCCACACGGCAGACCACAGGATATGCGACACGGGGGTCATCGTAACGTCGGCAATCTCGCCAAACGGCACCGGCAGGATCTGATCGGTATGGCCGCGCGCTTCGAGCCGGAAGCCGTTGCTGCACGTGCCCCGCATGCCCAGGGTGTCCCATGCGGAGAGGTTTTCCAGCGTGTAGTCCGGCTTCAGAACGCTCACCATGACCTGGTCCGTGGGCGCGGCATCGGGGTGCCGACGTGCCGTCACGAGAATTCCGTCAGCGTGGGCACCATAGGAGATGGTTGGCGCCATCTTCAGCAAATGCAGGTTGTCGTTGTCGACGTTGACCGCGCATCCGCTGTTGCGCAAGGCACCGCCAATAGCCTCTTCGGAGGTGGCCGATGCGAGCAGCAACTGTTCGCCGCCAAGCCGTTGCAGCAGTTGCGCGTGCCATGCACTGTTGCCGGCATGGTTGACCAGGCATGCTACCTGGATCTGGTGCATGGCGTATATCATGCCCGTCGAAGCGCAGGCAGCGCCGAGCACGCGGCAAACTGCCGCGATCGCCTCGAGCGGCGCGCCACCACCGCCAAGGTCAATCGGTACCATCGCACCCAGCAGTTTGTGCTCGCGCAATACCGTGAAGGCCTGACAGGGAAAGCTTGCATCCCGGTCGATCTGGTCTGCATGCCGTGCGGCTTCTGCGGCGACCAGCCTCGCCGCCGCCATCCAGTGCGCAGCATCTGCAATCCCGGCGCGCGGATGTGTCAGCTCAACGCTGGCAAGGGCGGGACTCACGCAGCCTCCTGCTCATTCTTGAGTTGCTCGGCTGCCGTAGCCAGTGCGCCGATGCTGCGGAACAGCTGGCGGGTCAGCATGCGATCGGGGATTTCGATGCCGAAGGCGTTCTCGATCGCGATCATGACATGCACGGTCGCCAGCGATGACAGTCCCGCTTCATACAGATCGGCGTGGTCATCCAGAGATTCAACTGGCACGTTCAGACGAGCCACTTCCGACAGAATGGTACGTATGGCTGCTCTCATGCTGGGGCTCCAGATTTAGGAAAAGCATGGTGTTGGGCTATTTAGCCCGGACTTCGGGCTCGAATCGGTACGCTTCCGTACGAATGGGCTGCGAGTGCCGGGACGCCTGCAAGGCCCTGGCACGGCGCGTTCCGGGCGGAGAAGCCCCACCTGGCGTTGCCAGGGCAATGCGTGGTCTTCGCGCGGGAAAGCACGACGCGACATCCAGGCCCGGGGGCGAGGGCCCTGTCAGGTCTTCTTGCAACAGCGCTACCAGACGAGGCGATGCGCCCTGTCCAAGGGGGCAGCTCCGCCCGTAGGCGGCACCGATCGAGCGCCGTCACGCGTGCGGGCGTACCCGTTTCTGCGTAACGCTTTCCCCGCATCACTGCATGCGCTCGTGCGTTTGTTGCGCAGAAAATTGGCACGTCCCGCGATCGGAGCGCCGGCTTCAGGCTTTCTCCGCTCCATTGATGACTTGCCTGGTCAATGCCGGGCGCTTCGCTTCCGCCTTGGGCAAGGGCATGCCCAGATAGGGATTGATGGTATTGAAGTCCGACCGGTTGCTGCGCCGTGGCATGACCCCGTTCAGGATCCCGCCCGCCAGCCGCGCATTGGCATGCGCCAGGCGCTTGAGGGTGTCGTCGACCTGGCCCGCCGCCGTCACGTCCGCGCGCACCACCACCAGCGTGGAGCCCGCCAGGTTCGCCACCAGCGTGGCATCGGCCACGGCCAGCACCGGCGGCGTGTCGACCAGCACCAGGTCGAAGCGGCCCGCGCACAGCCGCAGCGTTTCCGCCAGCGCCGGCAGCATCAACAGTTCGGACGGATTCGCCGGCGCCGCGCCGCGGTTGAGCAGGAACAGGCCGCTGACCACGCTCGGCCTGACTGCATCGGCGATCGCGGCGCGCCCGGCCAGCACTTCGGCCAGGCCCGGCTCGACCGGCTGGTCGAACCAGTCCGCCACGCGGCCGCGGCGCAGGTCGGCGTCGATCAGCAGCACGCGCTGGCCGGCCTCGGCAAACAGCACCGCGAGGTTGACCGCGGTAAAGGTCTTGCCCGCGCTGCTGGCCGGGCTGGTGACCGCCACCACGCAATTGGGCGCATCGCGCAGCGCGAAGTGCAGCGCCGCGCGCAAGGTGCGCAGCCCCTCCACCGCCAGAGAATGCGGCGCGCGCCGCGCCAGCAGGTACTGGTCGTGCAAGCCCTGGCGCAGCAGCCGTTCGGCGCGCGCGTGCTCGTCCTCCGGCGCGGCCGCGGTGGCGGCATCGATCACCTCTGTGCCCGGCTCGGGCCAGCCCAGGCGCGCCTCGGTCGGCAGCGCGAAGCCCGCGGCGATGCCCAGGCGGCGCTTGGTTTCGATCTGGCGCTCGAGCTCGGACTGCTCGTTGCTGAAGGCGATGTCGCCGAGCATGGCCATGCCAAGCCGCTCTTCGGCATCGGCGGCGCTGGCCACCGACGGGCGCAGGCGCTGGCGCAGGTTGACGCCAGCCACGCCCAGGCACAGCCCGAGCAGCGCGCCCACGGAAGCGAACGGCCACGTGCCGATCCCGACCGGCGTCACCGGCGCGATCGCCGCGTCGATCACGCGCAGCTGGCTGGAGCTGTCGGACAGCATCAGCGACAGCTGCTCGACCTTGGTGCGCAGGGTCATGTACATGTCCTCGGCCACCTTGACGTCGCGCGTCAGCGCCACCGATTCGCGCTCGGAGGCCGACAGGCTTTGCATGCGCGCATCGATCTCGGCACGCTCGCGCGTCATCTGCTGGATCTGGCTGTCGACCGTGCGCACTTCATTGGCCTCGGTGGTGAAGCGCTGCAGCAGCCGCGTGCGCTCCAGCCGCAGCGCGGCGATCTGGCGCTGGTACTCCATGCTGTTGTTCAGGAACGATTGCGCATCGCGGCTGGGCGCCAGCGAGCCGGTGCGCGCGCGGTAACGCGTCAGCGCCTCTTCCGCGCGCGTGAGCTCGGCCTGCACGCGCGGAAGTTCGTTGGACAGGAAGGCCAGCGTGCCGGCGGCGTCCTCGCGGCGCTTGGTGGTCTGTCCGTCGATATAGGCGCGCGTGACGCCGTTGACCAGCTCGGCGGCAAGCTGCCGGTCCGCATACTGCCAGCCCACGCGCACCGTGCCGCCCGGCTGCGCCGGTGCGCCGCCGGGACTCGCGGACATCTGCGCGCCTTCGCTCTCAACCTGCAGGCCCCTGCGCACGGCCTCGGCGGTGCGCGCGAGATCGTGACGTGTCAGCACGAAGCGCGTGCCAGGCGCGGCCTCGATGCGGTCCACGCGCAGCGTAATGCCGTTGCCGCTGGCGGTCTCGCCGACACGGCCCTCGAGCAGCAGCACGTCCTGATCGAAGAGCCGGTAAGCGCCGTCGCGGCGTGCCTCGAACAGCAGGGGATG
This sequence comes from Cupriavidus phytohabitans, assembly GCF_017815025.1. NCBI lineage: Bacteria > Pseudomonadati > Pseudomonadota > Betaproteobacteria > Burkholderiales > Burkholderiaceae > Cupriavidus > Cupriavidus phytohabitans. The sequence goes on along the minus strand of NZ_JAGIQB010000011.1, from coordinate 96,845 downwards.
GTCCACCAGGTCTTCGGGCACGCTCATGGTGTCGACCACCAGGCGTTCGCCGCCCCAGGCATAGCCCTGGCTTGCGGGCCAGGTCCCGCGCACGTGGCCGGGCGTGGAGAAGCGGTCCAGCAGCGCGCCCACCAGCGGCGCGCGCAACGGCTGCGCGGTGATATCCAGGCGCAGGCGCTCCACCACTGGCCCCACCACGGCGCGGCTCTTGAGCAGCCCCGCGTCGAAGCCGGCAGCGCCCTGCGTCTGCGCGACGCTGCGCACGCCGCCGTCGCGCCCCTCCACCTGCACCAGCGCCTGCGCGCGGTATTGCGGCGGCTCGGACAGCGCCACCAGCGCGCCGACGCCGGCGCCGGCAACGCCCGCGGCAACGATCCAGCCCATGTGGTCCATCAGTGCGCGCGCCTGGCGCGTGCCGGCGGGCTGAGCTTCGCGCCGGGGGGCCGCACCTTCCGCCGGTGCGCCGGCATATGACAGTCTGCTCACGGGTACCGCTCCTCAAATGGGATCAGCGCGGCGTCCTGCGCCGCGCGTGGTCAGCCGCATGCCGCCAGGGGCAGCCGGCAGCGCCGTTCAGGCGTTGGCCAGCGCGGGCAGCAGCCGGTCATATTCGCGCTTGACCAGCTTGTAGCATTCGCAGGAATGCTTCTCCAGGCCGCAGCGGTCCAGTACCGTGATATGGCCGCGGCTGTGGTGGATCAGTCCAAGGTCCTCCAGCTTGCCCGCGGCCTCGGTCACGCCTTCGCGACGCACGCCGAGCATGTTGGCAATGACCTGCTGCGTGATCACCAGCTCGTTGGAACTGAGCCGGTCGATCGCCAGCAGCAGCCAGCGGCACAGCTGCTTGTTCAGCGAGTGGTGGCGGTTGCACGCGGCGGTCTGTGCGATCTGCGTCAGCATCGCCTGCACGTACAGCAGCGTCACGCGCTGCAGCGTGGGCAGGCGCGGCAGCTCGGCGCGCAGCATGCGTGCGGGGATACGGTAGGCAAGGCCGGGGCTGCGCACTTCGACGCGGCTGGGCATGGTGTCGCCGCCGGTGACTACCGGGATGCCGACCAGCCCTTCATGGCCGACCGCGGCGATCTCGACGGTCGCGCCGTCTTCGAGCAGCGACAGCAGCGAAACCACCGCCGTGGTTGGGAAGTAGACGTGGACGATGCGCTGGCCGGAATCGGTGAGCAGCTCCCCGGCGCGCAGCCGGACCAGCTCGAAATGCTGGGCCAGTGTTTCCCACTCGCCACGCGGCAACGCGCTGAGCAGGTGATTGACATGCAGTTCCGACCGATGCGTGATCATTTTTTCGTACCCCCTGTCCAAACCCGTTTGCGGAACAACGTCCTGCCGGCTCGGCGAACGCCACTCGGGAAAAACGGGCTTCAGCCTTGCCGGTTCCCGTTCAGCGCCAGCATGGCCGGCATGACTGGTATCCGACTGCCTGGCTGCGCCGTTGACCCTGCTGCGGCGCTGACTGCAAGCCAGTGACTCTATTTAGCGTCATGGAAAGACGCTGCGACAGTAGGCGAATGGTTGGGGAGCGCTCATCCATCGGGAGGTTGGCCGGAAAGCCGAGCGGGATGCCCGGCCGTGGCGCATTCAGCGTGCAGCGCGCGGCAGCGGCGCAGGCAGGCGCCGGGCCCTCCTGCAAAAGTCGGAGATGGGAGCAAGCGCGGGGCGGCCGGCGGAGACGGCCAGTGCCGGAAGGGACGGAAGGGACGGAAGGGGCGCGAGCAATTCGACAAGCTGGCATGGCCCGACCTCATCCAGCGGCATGGCGCGTGGAAGAAAGCCGGCCAGGTGGCCGGCGGCGGCCACCACGGTGCAGCGCCAGCCATGCACTGCCGCCGCCGCGGGGTGCAGCACGCGTGGCGCGCGGAAGCACAGGTGGATCGTGTTCATGCCCGACAGTTCGATCGCGGCCTCGTGCAGATCGTGCAACTGGTGCAGCCCGGCGTCGCGGCCGGTCGCATCATCCACGGCAATCGCCAGGCGCCCGTTGACCCACGCTTCGGTGCCGCGCGCCAGGCCGCGCAGGCGCAGCAGCCGTGGCCCGTGTCCGGCAATGCACAGCCGGTACCAGTAGTCGTGGCAGTGCAGCGGCACCGGAGCGCCTTCGCGCAAGCGGCCCGCTGCCCCCATGGCCATCGCGACCGAACCGGGCACCGGTGCCGGCAGCCAGCACGCGCCGTCGTCGAGCACCGCCGGCGACGGGGCCGCGCCGGGCAGCGTCTGCAACCATCGCCACGGACCGCAAGGCGCGCGCGACGCTATGTTGGTGAAGGCGGTGACGAAGGCGGTGACGGGTGTGGCGCCGGGCAGTGGGACGAGGGCAGCGGCCGGCCGGCCCGTGGCCGCGGCATCGGGAGAAGTCATGGCGCATACTCGCCGAAATGCCGGGCCAGCGCCGGCACGCTGGCCTGGTAGGAGGCCTCGAGCTGGTCCAGGCAATCGTCGCAGCGATCCGGTTTGCGGCTGATCACGGCGCGCATCAGCCGGAACTGCATCACCATTGCTTCCGACGCCATCGTGTAGCACGCTTCGGCCGCCTTCTCGGGAACCTCCTGTCCCTGCATCACCAGCCAGCGCAGGTAGCGCGCGAGCAGCTCGAAGTTGGCGCCGAGCTGGCGCAGCACGCCCGAGGCGTAGTGGTGGAAACCCGGCTCGCCGCGCGCCATCAGCCGCTCCAGGTGCGCGGGAAACGCGGCGCGGAACTGTGTCACGGGATTCTGCTGCGGCCGGTTGCCCAGGTGCGTGCGCAGCAGCGCCAGCGAAGCGTCGAGCAGCGACTCGCGCCCGCGCAGCCGGCCATCGCGGCGCACCACATCGGCATGCACGAAGGGCAGCGTCTCGGCGCTGCGCGCTCCCGGCGCCAGCTGGAAGATCGCGGCGTAGTCCTCGCCGCTGGCGGTGTGGTAGCCGTCGGTATGGTAATAGCCGACGGCGCCCGCCTCGGGGATCAGCACGTCGACGGCGATGCAGGTCGGCGTGCGGTGGCGCTGGTAGCCGGCGCCGGGCGGTGGCGGCAGCTGGCTGCTGTCGAGCTCGATCACGACGAGATGTCCGCGCGCGGTCTGCGCCGCCACGTGCGACTCGAGCGAGTCGTACAGCGTCATCGCATGGGCGGTCAACCCGTAGAGCCGCTCGAGGTCCGCCACCGGAAAGCGGCACTGCGTGAAATGGTCGGCCTCGAAATCCTGCCGCACTGCGCACGGCAGCGCGGCGACCGGTGGCAGTTCGAGTCCGTGCAGCAACTCGATCCACAGGTCGATATGGCAGTTGACGTGCGACCACACCGGATTGCCGCCGCGCAACCCGGGCCCGCCACGTCCACGCATCTTGGTGTCGCCGTACACTAGAGACCTCCGCGCCTGCCATGCCGATCCAATTGCGGGTGTGCGTGGCGCGCGCCGGATGCGTGCCCTCGCGCTCGCGTTCCGGCTGCCGTGCACTGACATTCTGTTGTCATGCCCGCCTTCTCCCTGCACCGAGCCAAATGCTTGCGCCATCGGTCTTGATGGCGATCTTGGCGCGCGCGGTTCAGGACAGTCTGTTGGACGGCGCACAAACTTTGCACAGGTCCCGAGGTCCGGCCGTCGATGCGTTGCGCATGGCTGCGCGTGCCGACGGATGCGCGCCTGCGCTTGTCGGCGCAGAGGTTGAGTTCCGGTTGAGCCGGTTGAGCCGGTTGAGTGGCATTGAGCACGCATGCGTGACACGCATGCTGCTTCTGGTTGATACAGTCGCGCGTGCCGATTGGATATCGTCAAGAGGACGTGTGGGCGGCAGTATTGCCCGCACGCCTTCAAAGCCCGCATGGTCCCCCGGTCGGCGGGCTTCTTTTTTTGTGGCATGGCATGGGCGCGACGGCGTGCGCCAGCGCGGGCGACGCCGGCAGTCATGTGCATGGCCTGTGGCTGCACGGCAATGGTTGGCGAGCGGAATGGGGAGAATGGGGAGAATGGGGAGAATGGGGAGAATGGGGAGAATGGGGAGAATGGGGAAACGGGCAGACCTGCTGCAGGATGACGGCAGCAGTGATCGCGTGCCTCGCCCTCGCGCTGGCGCGGGCAAGGCATGCGCAATACAGCAAGGCGCCGCAGCGCCCCGGCTCAGGGTAGCGTAGCTGCCGGCAGGCGCAGACGATGCTGCGCCAGGATCAGTGCGCGGAAGCTTTCCACGCGCAACACCGCTTCACGCTGTCCTGCTTCACGCGCTGCCTGCGCTGCGGCATGCTCGCAATCGAAGCGGCGACCATGCAGTTCACCGCGATACAGCAGCGCCTGCTCGCCGGCACCAGCCAGCCGGATTTCGAAGCAGCAAGCCCATTTGCCCCGGCCCTCGCGCACGGCGAAGCCATGCACGACCAGGTAATCCATCCCGCCTTCCATACGACCCCCTAGCATCCCGGTGCGGCATGCCTCTTGGAGCGGGGCCGCTCGCACGCCGGGCATTTGAAGCATAGTGCTTGCGCGCATAGAGCGCCCTCATCCGCAGGCTGTAATCCCGTGGTGGCCGAAAGAGGGAAGCGCGTGAGGGCGCGTGAGGGGCCGGCAGACTCAGTCGGCGCCAACGCTGTCCTGCGGCATTGCCTGCATCAGCGAAAGCGCCATGCGCGGGAAACACTGGCCGCCAGCCCACACCAGCGCGGTCGCGGCGCAGACGAGCTCGGCAGGCGCCGGCACCGCCAGGCAACCGCTGGCGCCCAGCAGCGCGGCGTGGACGATCAGCGCCGCGTCGAGCCGGTCTGACAACACCAGCCAGCGGCGCGGGGCGAGCCGGGCATGCATCTGGTCGAGCAGCTTGCGCGGGTCACCGTCCAGTCCGCTGCAATCGATCAGCGCGATATCGGGCGGCTCGCTGCCGGGCTCGTCCGCATCGGGATGACGCTGCCGGCCGGCAGCGCACTCCTGCAGCCATTGCGGCGCGCGCCACCGGATCGGGCGCGGCAGGCCCAGCGCTTCCAGGCGACGCACCAGGGTGCGGCACATCATTTCGTTGCTGGCAATCAGGTAGGTCGGCATCGATTCGGCAATGGCGCCCATGGCCGCTGCGGCGCGATGGGTCCAGGGTCAGAAGGTCATGTGGCCGGACGGCCCGCCGTGGCGAACATGGCGCGCCTCGCGGCGAGCGCGCCCTGCCGTTGGGCGCCTGACGCAATGGCGTGCGGCAGGCGGCGGCGAACGCCTCCCTGTCAACGTAGCAAGCGCTCCCCGCCACCGCCTCATGCTTTTGGTGGACGCCACCACGTCAAAAGGATGACCCGCGGGGATGGCCGCGGCACCGGATCCGACCGGCGCCGGCATGGCTGCAAGCGATGCACCCCAGAACGGTCATGCAGGGACGTCAGGCGGCCTGGCACGCGCCGAGCGGCCGCACCGCCGGCGGGCCGGCCCAGTCCAGCGTGGCGCCGCGCTGCAGCGCCACGTAGACGGCCTCGCCCTTGTTGCGGACATGGAGCCGCTGGTACAGCGTGCAGGCATGGGTCTTGGCCGTGGCCACGGAGATATTGAGCATCCGGCTGACGGTCTTGATTGGATAGCCGCGCGCTAGCAAGGCCAGCACCTCGTACTGCCGTTCGGTGATATTGAGCAGATGCGCGCCGCTCGACGGCGTCTCGCTCGCATGCGCAACCGGCGCTTCGCCGCGCAACGCATGCAGCGGCACCACCACCGGGCCGGCGGCGTGACTGGTCGGCTCGGTCGGAGCGAGCATGGGCGGCGTGCCGGCTTCGTCGCCGCGTCCGCTGGCCGGCTCGGACAGCAGCAGCGACGGGAAGCACTCCCCGCCGGCCAGCACGAGCCGCACCGCGGCGTCGAGCGCTTCGGCGCTGGCGGCCTTGTGCAGGCAGCCGCGTACGGGCTCCGGCAGCGCCGGCCGTGACAGTGCCGCGGCGGGTTGCTCGGTCAGCAGCAGCACGCGCCGGGGCCGCAGGCGCTCGCACAGGTCGTCGAGTTGCGCCCAGCCTGCCGCGGCGTCGGACGGTAGCCCGTAGACCAGCAAGTCGGCTTCTATCAGCCAGAGGTCGGGTTCGATCGGCGCGAGCGGATCGATATCGGTGAGGTCGCCCGGGAGATGCGCTTGGGCCAGGAGGTGGCGAAGACCCAGGCGCAACAGTGGATGTTGCTCGATCAAGAGGATGCTGGCCATGGCCGCTCTCCTTCTTATTGCGGCAAGCCCAGGCCCTGCGACAAACCCGTTCTTGCTGTTGGACCAGCTTCCGCTATGCTGCGGCTCGCAGATCCATACGATCCGGCTTGTTCCTGGCCTGGTACGGCGTCCCGTCGGTTGCCGTGCCCGTCCCTTCCCTTGGAGTGCCGAATCGCCCCGTTTGCGCCGTTCGAGCCGTGACTGGCCGGCTGATGCCGGGCCGCGCAGCTCATGACTGACGCTTTAGTAACTTTCCAACCAGATTTAACAGAATCTAATTCTGATCTTCAGCTTATGAAACAGGGGCGTCGAAAGCAAGCCTCTGTGCATTGCAGCGGGGTATTCCCCGAGGGCTATCTTCCCTACGTACCGGAGCCCCACCTCCGGCAACCCACTGCGACCCTTCCAGCGCAGCTTAACCGGGCAGACAGATGTTCGGGCGGCAAGGTACTGGCGGAATGGCGCTTATCCCGCATAAAATTATCGGCATTGCTCTTTGCTGTGCATTTCCGGGTGGATGGATTCGGGCTCAGCTTAAGTGTTTTATAAATCAAGGAGTTAGGCGAGCCATGTGCCCTCCCCCACTGACCGCCCCGCGCCGTTGCCCATGTTGCCAGGATCACATTCCGTCAGCCTGACCCGCAGCGAATTCGCCGCCGTCCGCGCCTATGTGCAAGGCATGCCGGCAGCCATGGTCGTCGGCCGCTATCTGGCCGACGACGGCGATGACGACGACGCCGGTGAATCGGCCCTGCGCACGCTGCTGAGCCTGCGCGACCGCATGGTCCAGCTGGCGCATCTCCATGGCCGCGCCGATCTGGCCGAGCTGCTGGTGGCCGGTCCGGGCCGTTCCAACCGCGGCATGGATCGCCGGGTGGACGCGCTGGCGGAACTGGAACGGCTCGGTACAGCGGCACCACGGGCGGAGCATGGCGTGGAATTGTGGTTCGGGCCGTCACTGGCGCGGCGCCTGCGCCATGCCAAAATTGTTAACATTAAAGCACTTATTGGGCTGACCAACGTCCGCGGCACGGCATGGTGGCGGCGCGTGCCACGTATTGGAGCCCTCGCCGGCCAAGCCATCAACCGCTGGCTGGCAGAGCATCGTGAACTGGTCCGCACGCCCCAGGGCCAGCCCATGCTGGCCGCGCATGTGGGTAACCGCACGCCACTGGTGCGCGGGGCGCTGGCACCAGACATGCCACGCCTGCTGCCGCTGGAATTTCTCGCCAGCGATGCGGAGGCGCCGCCCGCCTGTCCCTTTGCCAGCGGCGTCGGCATGGTGCGCAAATGGCTGTACGCCAGCACTCCCCCTGCCGGCGCCACGCATGCCGCGTACCGGAAGGAGGCCGAACGGCTGTTGCTGTGGGCGGCAATCGAGCGCCGCAAGGATCTCGCCGCGTTGGACGAGCAGGACCGCCAGGCATACCTGGCCTTTCTTGCCGACCCACAGCCGGCGGCGCGCTGGTGCGGACCGCGGGCACCCCGGCAAGTCGGATCCTGGCGGCCATTTACCGGGCCGCTGGGCGAGGCCAGCCGGCGCCATAGCATGCGTGTCCTGGGCGCCTTGTGGGCGTGGATGGCGCGCAATGGGTACGACTCGGCCGCCCGGTGGCTGCCAATAGGGGGACCGGCACGGGGTGCGGCGGCGGATATGGGCATGGCGGCCGCGGCCGGAGATGCGGCATCCGGACTGGACACCGGGAGCGCTGCCTGCCGGGAAGCTGTCGACGACATGGCGCTGGTGCGCTTCACAGCCTGGCTGGAGAACGAAGGCAGCCGGCCGGACGGCGTGCGCTACCGGGCCGCGGCCGCGGCGGTCGCGCTGCTGCGGGAATGCCGGCCGCGCTTTGCCGGGCTTGTGGCGCTGCGCTGGAAAGACCTGCGGATCCTCCACCGGGTGTCCGGAACGAGGACGGAGGAAGCGCCGGACGACGACCGGCTTGCGCTCACCGACACGGCGCTGGCCGCGCTACGGCGTCACTGGCAAGACCGGGGATTGGACCTGGACGCGCCCGCCGCGGCGGATGTGCCCCTGCTCGGCCCGCCCGCCGCGCCGCCCACCCGGCGGGCGCAGCGCAAGCTCGCCAGCACGGCCCATCCGCCCTATTCGGTGCGCGGGCTGCATGCGCTGCTGTCGGCTGCGATTACCCGCTATCGGAGGCTGGATGCCGCCTTTCCGGCCCGGTCGCCACGTGACCTCATTCGCGAGGGGCAGCGTTGCCGGACAGCGTCGGCGTCGGTCGAAGAAGTTGGTACGGGGGGAGAGTTGCCGTAGGGACTGGCGGTGCGGAACAGGATGGGTGGCGGCGTTACCACCGAAGAACTGGGTACGCTACAGGATCTTGCCGAGCGATCCTGCCACAGCTGGAGACCTGGATGCCCCGGGGACGGTGGTGTGCAATGATCCCGCCTCCCCGGTTCTACCTCGTCCTCACTCAGAGCAAGGTCTTGTCCAGTCCGAAGCGAGCCTTGAGCAGCTCGACCAGATCCTCCCGGGCACTACGGTCGCCCAGCTGGACATCGAGGACGACTCGCCCCGAATCCCACTCCTTGATGGTCCCGAGCAACTGGCCGCCGTCGGTCCGGATCTTGTATTGCCGGCTGATTTCCTTGATCTTGCGCGCCTTGCCCTCCTGGGCATGCTTGCGGATCGCCTCGACTTCGCGGCTTGACAGGCCATCGTTGATGATCCGCGCAGCCAGCTCGCGGGTCCGCTCCTCCCCCGCCAACTTGCAGTACAAAGTCAGCTCGTACCCGGCGGCGATGCCGATCGCGCTCGGCCGCTCGCGCATCACGCCAAGCACGGACTCGGGCAGGCGCAACAGCGCCAGCGTCTTGTTGACCGTGCCGGCGGACATCCCGGTCAGTTCGCAGATTTCTTCTTCCTTCTGGACCTTGCCTTCATCGAGCAGCTGGCGCCAGGCGATCGCATTGTCCAGTGCCGACTGGTCCGAGCGCTGCTCGTTGAGCATGAACGACAGCCGGTAGAAGTCCAGGTCGCTCAGGTCGTCCTCGACAAAGCACTCCATCTCGAGCTTGCCGGCTGACGCCAGCGCTCGTTTGCGGTAGTGGCCGTCGATCAGGATGTAGTGGCCGGGACGCGACGTGTCCGGGGCAGCGAGGCCGGGGGTCTTCTGTCCATGCGTGGCGATCGACGCCGCACGCTCCTGCACGATGGCGGGATCATAGATCCGGCGGGCATTCAGCGGATTGTCATGAAGCTCCGCCAGCGGAATCCGCACCAGCTGCCGGCCAGTCGCCATCTCGCCAGCACTTTCAGCGCTGAAAGCGGCAGCGGCAGCGGCAGCGGCAGCGGCAGCGGCAGCGGCATCGTTGGTCCTGCCCTGCAGCAGCCCATTCGGATGCTGCGAAATCGCTGCCTCGGCCCGGGCAAACCGGTCCAGCGTGTCGCTGCGGTGCTTCTCTGCCACCATGCCGGCGAGCATGCCGGCCTTGAGGCTTTTCAGTTTTGTAGCCATGCCTTATTGCTCAATCAAAGACAACACTTCGTCGACCATCATGTCGACCTCCTGTACCGCCTCACGCGCCCCGGCAACGCCATGGACAGTACAGCCGATCGCCTGGCATTCGCGGAAGGCCGAGCGCGATCCAATCATCGAATTCAGAAGCGGCACCTCGCCATCGTCTCCCAGGATCTCGATCGCCTGCCGCGCGATCGACACGCGCCGCTGCACCATATTGGCCATCACCCGGATCAGCAAGGTTTCATTCTGGACTTGCGCATGTTGTGCCAGCGTTTTTGCTGCGACCGCCGCCCAGAGGTCCGGAGGCGATGGCACCACCGGGATGATGGCAAGGTCGGAGATCAGCAGCGCACTGGACGGCGCCGCCGAATGGACTGCAGGCGGACAGTCGACAACGATGTAATCGTAATCGTGCACAAACTTCCGAACTTCTCGGTGCATGGCGCCGCCCGATGGCGCCAGGCCGATCACCGACGCGGGGAACGGGCGCTCATCGCTGGCCTGGGCGGCCCAGCGGGTGGCGGTGCCTTGTTCGTCCATGTCAACCAACATGGAGCGGGCACCCCGCAGGCCCAGCGTTCCCGCCAGGTGCATGCTGACCGTGGTCTTTCCGCAACCACCTTTCTGGTTGAAGACGGTGATGATTTTGGCTGCCACTGCGACCTCTCTTTCAGCGCTGAAAGCGCGGTTTGACTCTTAAGGCGCAACTGTAGCCAAAAGGAGGTGGCGCTTCAACCATTTTCCAAATTTACAAAAATTTTAATGAGGTACGAAGAAAGGCACCCGGCTTTTTTGGCAGGCTCCAGGGCTTCGACAATAAATTTGCTTGAAATGCGGGCGCCCCTGTGTCTAAAGTATTTGTAGTGCGCATTACGCCGCACATGACACCGCAATCCAAAGTGGTTATGATGCGCGCTACAGTCGAGTCAAGTCGTGTCAACCTCGTCGGCTTCCGTTCGGTATCTACGAGAACTCAACGTGCTTGAACGGTTGTTTGCGTGGTGTACTAGAACTTGCTTCGAAAAGGAAATTCTTATGGCAACCGGTACGGTCAAGTGGTTTAACGAGACCAAGGGCTTCGGCTTCATTACCCCGGACGACGGTGGTGCAGATCTGTTTGCGCACTTTTCCGAAATCCAGGGCTCTGGCTTCAAGACCCTGAAGGATGGGCAGCGCGTGACGTTTGAAGTCAAGCAGGGGCCGAAGGGTCTGCAGGCTTCGGGCATCAAGCCGGCCTGATCCAGCTGATTTGCCCGCTGCGGCAACACTGCAACGGCGGACAAACAAAAAGGCAAGCGTTGAACGCTTGCCTTTTTTTGCGTCTGGCCCTTGTGGCCGGGCGCTCAGCCCAGCTTGCGCACACTGGTACGGGACGGCTGCAGGATCAGCGCCTTGGACGAATCCGCATCGACCTTTGCGCCAGGATAGACCACCAGCACGTCCTTCAGCGCCTTGCGGAACAGCGCGCGGAACTTGCGCTCGCTTTCGGTTTCGGTGCCAAACTGCATTTGCAGGGCTTCCCAGGGGATCTCGGTGCGTCGCTGGATCGTGAAGAACCGGTAGGTCAGCCACGAATAAACGTCCAGGGCGAATGGCGACTGCTTCAGCGCCTTCAGTGCGCGCATGTCCACCGGTACCGGGCGGTTGACCAGTTCGTTGAAAAACGGCTCAGACAGCACCACAAAACTCTCGAACATCGAGCCCTGCCCCGGCTGCATCGGGTCCCACCAAGTGGACAATTGGTCGGCCAGCAGGTAGCCGACGCGGTCGATCGATAACGGCTCGTGGTTCGGGTTCTGGTTCTGGCTCGGCGTGGACTTGTTCTGCACGATCGCAATGGTCGCGGAAAACAGCCGGATCATCTGCTGGCGCACCAGCGTCATGGTGCCGCGCTTGCCGCCGGTAGCCATCGGGATACCGAGGTTGTACATGAACTCGGACAACGAATTGCCCAGCGAGATGCGCCGGTCTTCCACCGTCCCGGTGAACTCGCCCCGCTTCTTCTTCGCCATGATCTCCTTGCCGATCCAGGCAAGCATCAAGCGCGGATAGGAGCCATAGGGATAGCCCAGCGAGACCGTCTCCGACACCAGCTTCTGGCGGCCATTGGCCGCGCGCTCGGAGCGTTGCTGCGTGAAGTAGCCCGGCTGGATCATCAGCGAGATATTGCCGCTGGTGCGCGTCCATACCGGCGGCGCGCCCTTGGGCGCCCGATATGGCAGCGTGACCTGGACGCTGGCGCGGCTGAGGAAGCCAACTTCGCCGCTTTGCCAGGCGTCCTCGCGTTCCATGGCTTGCGCCTCGTCAAACAGGCGCTGGAATTTCTCGGACGGAACCAGGCTGTTCTCGTTGCCGGGAACAATGATGCGGGAGGGTTCGGCGTCCATGTCGAGGACACTTCGATCCCCCGTGGCGGCCGGGGAGCGTTTGATGGGCATATTGGCGTGCTTCGGATTACCCGCCTTTGTACTCGAAGCCGCAAAGGTTGTCACGCAGAAACAGGTACGCTGAGGCGCTGTCCTGGTTGCCGGGGTTTTGTTATCCGGGGACTCTCATGACTGGCAGCTGGGGGGCGGACGGTGGGCAACCCGCAAGGGTTGTCCACCGTCCGCAACCCTGTGACTACCAGTAAACGATACCAATACGGGTTAACTACTTGTAAACCGTATACGTGAAGTTCAGCGCCTTGATTCATAAGGGGAAAAACCACCCCTGCGAACCCGATTCTGCGGACAAACGTACTCGATTCTGCGAAGGGCCGAACCCGAATCTGCGACGCCCCGAACCTGTATCTGCGAACCGCGCGTACTGGTTTCTGCGGGGATAACCCCGTGTTTCCACAGGCTTTTCCACAACGGCAGCATTGCAGAGCGTACCCGTTTCTGCGGCGCCCCAGGCGGTATACGCCGTTTACACCGGATTTACCGCTGGATTGCACGGCCGGGAGGCCGGCGGCCCGGGTTATCCACGCAGAAAAAGGTTCGACCCTGGGGCCGCGTTCATCCGCCTGATGCTGGCAGCGTACCCATTTCTGCGACGGATGACCCTAATCCGTCCCCGTTTCTGCGCCGCGAAGAAAAAACACCTTGCCTCCGGCTCGGCGTACCTGTTTCTGCGGCGTACCCGTTTCTGCGTCAGAGCCGCCCGTACGCCGGATTCGGTCTGCGTACCCGTTTCTGCGTGCCCGACCCCAGGGCGGCATGGATCCATCCGTACCCATTTCTGCGTTGATGAAAGGGGTCTGCGAATAGACGCACCGGCAAGTTTCCATTATATATCGGCCAATCATAAAAAGCTAGCGCTCACACTCAACGTATACGCCGAGATACCGCCTTTTGAGTGGGCGTACCCATTTCTGCGGGGAACCCCGGCTAAGCTTCGCCCCAGCCAGGCCGACGCCCCTGGGAAACCCCGTACCCCGTACCCGTTTCTGCGTGTGAACGTGGCGTGCAAAAACGAACGAGGCGTACCTGTTTCTGCGGCGGCTCGTTTCAGACCTTTGAGGGATCGGGTCTTGTGCGCTGCAATAGGAGGCGTACCCGTTTCTGCGTAGCATCCGAAGCCTGTTTGTGTGGATATCTCAGCGCCGGGCCGTCACTGGCGCACCATTGATCTGGCGGGCCCGGAAACGTGGCGATGCCAGGCGTACCTGTTTCTGCGAAGGGCGCGAGGACACACGGGGTGGGGCCCAGACCCGGGCGTACCCGATTCTGCGTCCCCGCCGGGGTGTGACGAGGCTCTATGGAGGCGTGGCGTACCCGTTTCTGCGTAAGTCGACCACGACCATTCCCGGATTCCTGCGCAGCAAGGCGTACCTGTTTCTGCGGACGCGGGCGTGTGGAAGGAAGGTGTGCGCAGGACCGGCGGAACGGGAGGGAGAAGCGGAGGGCGGCTGACCGGTGAACCTGGTGCCGCGGGCAGGCAGCACAAGCCGCCGGAAAACAAAAAACCCCGCCGAGGCGGGGTTTTTCAGTTGCGTGGCGCGCACGTGGCGCGCCTTGGGCAACGCTTACAGCGGGGTGATGTTCGCTGCCTGCAGGCCCTTCGGACCGTTCTTGACTTCGAACTGCACACGCTGGTTTTCCTGCAGCGACTTGAAGCCGTCGGCGCGGATTTCCGAGAAGTGGGCGAAGAGGTCGTCACCACCTGCGTCCGGCTTGATGAAGCCAAAACCCTTGGCGTCGTTGAACCACTTGACGATACCGGTTTGCATGATTTGCTTTCCAGAAAAAGGATATTAAACGTCGCATGGCGCACGCGCCATCCGACAGGGGAACTCAAGGAAAGGACACCATGGACAACCGAAGTACCAGACGGTGGCTAACGAATGAACTGTTGCCTCGTCGCTTGAATCTAGCCGCGTTTATACGGGGGATTGAGGCCAGCGTCAAGTTGGGGCAGCCCCGAACCCGCCATGCCCGGGCGCGCCGGCGCCGCGCCCAGCCTCTGTGCGCCCAATATCCGCCCAATATCCGCCCTGGAATCCGCTGTGGGATCCGCTGTGGGATCATCACGCCTTTTGCATATCGCTTATCCGTTTGCGCCGTGGCGGACCCGGCCCATGCTGGGCCAGAGTACGCTTGCCGCATGGTGGCGCGCCACCCGGCCACGGCCGCGCCGGCATGCCTGCCGCGGACACGATAACGATACCAGGAGACTCAGTCATGTCGATGCCGGAACCCGCTTCCAAGCCGGGTACGCCTTCCGTTAACCCCTCGCGCGGCCAGCCGACGCTGCTCGAGCGCCTGTTCAAGCTGCGCGAGCACCAGACTGATGTCCGCACCGAGATCCTCGCCGGCATCACCACTTTCCTGACGATGGCGTACATCATCTTCGTCAACCCGTCGATCCTGGGCGACGCCGGCATGCCCAAGGACGCGGTCTTCGTCGCGACCTGCGTGGCCGCGGCGATCGGTACGCTGATCATGGGGTTCTATGCCAATTACCCGATTGCGCTGGCACCCGGCATGGGCCTGAACGCGTACTTTGCGTACACCGTGGTGAAGGGCATGGGCTTTCCGTGGGAGGCGGCGCTGGGCGCGGTCTTCATCTCGGGCTGCCTGTTCCTGCTGGTGACGCTGTTCCGCGTGCGCGAAATGATCGTCAACGGCATCCCGCATTCGATCCGCGTGGCGATCACCGCGGGTATCGGCCTGTTCCTGGCGATCGTCGCGCTGAAGAATGCCGGCATCGTGGCCGCGAGCCCGGCGACGCTGGTCACCCTCGGCGACCTGCACCAGCCGCCGGCGGTGCTGGCCATTGTCGGCTTCTTCGTGATCGTCGCGCTGGACCACCTGCGCGTGAAGGGTGCGATCCTGATCGGTATCCTGCTGACCACGTTGCTGAGCTTCGCTTTTGCCGGCAACACCTTCCACGGCGTGTTTTCGGCACCTCCTTCGCTGAGCCCGACGCTGCTGAAGCTCGATATCTCGGCGGCGCTGTCGATCGGCATCATCAATGTCGTGCTGGTGTTCTTCCTGGTCGAGCTGTTCGATGCCACCGGCACGCTGATGGGCGTGGCCAATCGCGCCGGCCTGCTCAAGGCCGGCCGCATGGACCGGCTGAACAAGGCGTTGATGGCTGACAGCACCGCCATCATGGCCGGCTCGTTCCTTGGTACGTCGTCGACGACTGCGTACATCGAAAGCGCTTCCGGCGTGCAGGCCGGCGGGCGCACGGGGCTGACCGCGGTGACAGTGGCGGTGTTGTTCCTGGCGGCGCTGTTCATCGCGCCGCTGGCGGGTACGGTTCCTGCCTATGCCACCGCGCCGGCGCTGCTGTATGTGTCCTGCCTGATGTTGCGCGAACTGCTGGAGATCGACTGGAACGACGTCACCGAAGTCGTGCCGGCGGTCATGACCGCGCTGGGCATGCCCTTCACGTACTCGGTCGCGAACGGGGTGGCGTTCGGTTTCATCAGCTACGCGGCACTGAAGCTGCTGACCGGGCGCGCGCGCAGCGTGCCGGTGATGGTCTGGATCATCGCCGCGGTCTTTGTGTTCAAGTTCTATTACTTGCCCGGCCACTAAGCATTTCTGGCGGCAAGAGCAGACGTGGGCGGCACTGGCCGCCCATTCTTTATCGCGCAGGCCCCTTGTTCCATCGCAGGAAGGCCGGAATGCCGCAAGGCGCGCAAAGCGTACCCAATTCTGCGGGCGGTCCCCAACCGCACGAGCGTTCGCAGCGTACCTGTTTCTGCGTGCTGCAATTCGATGGCCTTGGCGCGAACCATACCGCCTCGCACCGGCCAGGCTGGCTGCCGAGAGCGCTGGCATCACCCGTTCGGGGTGCGAAAGCGTACCCGTTTCTGCGTACCATGCCGGCGAGGAAACGGCGGGCCGGCGGCACGACAGAGGGGTCGCAATCCCATTCGAAATTTAGTCCGAAATTCGGTCCGAAATTTGGCGCGAAATTCGGCCCAAATCTGTCACAAATCAAGCCGGCAAACGGCTTCCGACGCGCCGATTGGCGGTGTGCAGGCCGGCTCATACCAAAGTATGAGATTGGGTGTAACTCACCCACTCAGGGCTGGACAAACCGCCCCAAATGCACTGA
This sequence comes from Cupriavidus phytohabitans, assembly GCF_017815025.1. NCBI lineage: Bacteria > Pseudomonadati > Pseudomonadota > Betaproteobacteria > Burkholderiales > Burkholderiaceae > Cupriavidus > Cupriavidus phytohabitans. The sequence goes on along the minus strand of NZ_JAGIQB010000011.1, from coordinate 80,658 downwards.
ACTATAGGCGTGGCAAAGAGGGGCGCGGCAAGGCGCCCCTTCTTCACTCCGGTGCATGCGGCTGGATTGCCGGAGCACACCGAGCGCGCGTTGGCGCCGTCCGCCAGTAAAGGGGGCAGCTCGGATGAGATCGCCAGACAAGGCGGCAAGGCCACGACCAGGGAGCGTGCGGGAAAAACACGTGCGCCACGCAGACATTAATAATTCCAAGACTGACAAGTGGTATCCGCAGACGTGTAGTGCCGGGGGATGTTGTTCAACGGGGATAATCATGACCGCAGGAGAGATCCGGCGACCCGCAATCGGGCCAGTCAGGGAGTCAATAAGCCGATCCACTAGCCGATCCATTCACCACGCCTGGGCTGCTCTGGGGGAAGCCGCAGGTGAAACGCCCGCAAACCGCGCCAGCCGTGACGGCGCCGCTGCCGACGTGGCGGCCCTGCTGGCTGACGACAGTGCGCTCAGCGACAGCGCGCGTGCCGCGGTGGAAAACCTGCTGCGCCGCCACCGCCTGCTGGAGGGTGAACTGGCGCGCCAGCGCGCCATGCTGCAGGAATGGATCCTGAGCCAGCTCACCTACAAGTCGCTCTACTACCAGTACTCCGGACAGACCCCCGAGGCACCCCGCGTAGAGCTGATGCGTGAGAAGGAGGCGGTGCGGCGACGCATCCGCGAACAGCTCCAGTGCGGCAGCTATCTCGCCGCGCCCGAGGAGCCGGCCCGCAGTCTGTCCACCTCGTGATACCGACGTTGCTCGCGGGCGCCAACCCGCAGCCAGTCCAGCCCCAGTCCGCGCCACGGCCACCGGCCCCCGCGCGGTCCACAGGTGCCGGAACCAAGAACAAGCCAAACGTCCGGGAGATCGTGATGGACCGACTGTGCAAGGCGTCACGCACTGCGCAGATCGTGGTCGTGTCGCGTCATGAAGATTTTGGGTTTGACCCGTCCAGCTTCGGCCCGGGATGGGAACTGCGCCGCGTGCAGCAGATGCGCGACGTCGAACGCGTGGTACGCGCGAGCCCGCCGAGCGCGGGCGTGATCGACCTGCAGGACGAATACAGCGATGCCGAGCTCGGCCAGCTCGAACTCGCGCTACAGCATCTGCATGTCACCTGGGTGGCCATCACCTGCGACGCGATGCTCGCCGACGAGCGCGTGCGCCGGCTGATCCGCGACTACTGCGTGGACTACGTGCGCACGCCGTTCTCGGTGCAGGAGCTGATCTACACGCTCAAGCACGCGCATGGCATGGCGTCGCTGCATGGCGCGCGCCCGCAGGAGACGACGGCGTCGCGCGGCACCATGATCGGCGAGTGCGCGGCCATGCGAGCCATGTTCCGCTCGCTGGCCAAGGTGGCGCACAACGAGGCGCCGGTATTCATCTCCGGCGAATCCGGTACCGGCAAGGAACTGGCCGCACAGGCGATCCACGATGCCTCGAGCCGGCGCAAGGGGCCGTTCATCGCCATCAATTGCGGTGCCATTCCCTCGCACCTGGTGCAGTCGGAACTGTTCGGCTACGAGAAGGGCGCGTTCACCGGCGCCAACCAGCGCAAGATCGGCTGGATCGAGCAGGCGCAGGGCGGCACGCTGTTTCTCGACGAGATCGGCGACCTGCCGCTGGAAAGCCAGGTAGCGCTGCTGCGTTTCCTGCAGCAGGGCACCATTACGCGCCTGGGCGGGCACCAGTCGATCCCCCTGAACTTGCGCATCATCTCGGCCACGCACGTGGACCTGGTGGCGGCGCAGGGCGACGGGCGCTTCCGCTCCGACCTGTTCCACCGGCTGTGCGTGCTGACACTGAGCATTCCGCCACTGCGCGAGCGCGGCGAGGACATCCTCCAGCTGGCCAACGCCGTGCTGGCCGAGCACGGGCACGAGGCGCACCGGCGCATCCGCGGCTTCTCGGCATGCGCGACCCAGGCCATGATGCAGTACGCGTGGCCGGGCAACGTGCGCGAGCTGATCAACCGCGTGCGCCGCGCCATCGTCATGACCGACAACCGCAAGATCACGGCCGAGGACCTGCAGCTGCACGGCGGCGCCGAACTGCCGCGCAAGACCCTCGACGCGATCCGCGAGGAGGCCGAGCGCGAGGCGATCCGCAACGTGATGGCCAGCCATGGCTTCCACGTGGTGCCGGCCGCGCGCGAGCTCAACGTGTCGCGCGTAACCCTGTACCGGCTGATGCACAAGCACAATATCCGCGTGGAAAGCCAGCCCGCCGCGGGCGAGTAAGCGGCAACGACGCTTCGCAAGCGACGGTCGCCGCCGCGCCGCTCTTGAGCGGAGCGCCACGCTGTCGGGCACCAGGCAGCGCGCCACAGGAAAGGGGAACCGCCGACGTCCGCTCGCCGGTTCCGCCTTTCCCCGTGCCCGCTGGCACGTCAGCGCACAAGCGCGCGGGGCTGGCCGGCCCCGCCTCCCCCAACGGCCCCATCCGCCGGGACGGCCGCGAGATTCATGCTGATCTTGCCGCGCGGCGTGCGCGGCGGGCCGTTGTCATCCCGTTGCAGCCACGGCGGCGCGTCGCGCCGATCCGGGTAGTCGCGCGCCTGCCGGCCGCCTTGCGGCGCCGCAGGTGCGGCCGTGCCCGGCGAGGTGTCCTGCTGCATACGCAGTTCGCCCCAGGCCCAGCCGAAGCCGCGTACATACACATCATTGCTGACCGCCGCGTGGCTGTTGGCGCTGGCGTCGTCGGGACGATCGAACCAGGCATAGCTGGCTGCCATGGCAGGGGCCGGGAAGACCGCCAAGGCGGCCAGCATGCCTGCGACAGGAATTGCGGCTTTCATGGCGTCTCCTCCTTGTGGAAAAAAGTGCCCGCCGGGGGACGGAGCACAAATCCGCGCGGGCATGCCGGCTGGCTGCCCCTCTTGATTCCGCGCCGGCTCCGGTCAGGCGCGCCGCTTTCCGGCCGGGCGCCTGCAGGCCGCGCGCGTGCAGGCCGGACCGCTGGCCCCCCGCGCTCCGCCGGGGCATGGTGCGCTGGCCGTGTCTAGTTGTGCCGGCTCGACCCGCGCGCGCGGATAGGGCAGCAGTGGCGGCGAAAGCAGGTCCGTCACCGTAGGCGGCGGGCCCGCCAACCGGTATGAGCGCCGGCGCGCCGTCATGCGTGAAGGCGGTTGACGCATGGCTGGTCTCTCTCCGCAGTGGTAGCTCGATGATCCGGACGCGCGCGGCGTCCCCTGCGGATGCTGAGCGACAAGTGTGCCAATGGCCGCAAAGGCTTGTGCCATGCGGGTTTGCGGCCCGCCCGGGGGCGCCGTACGCGGCCGCGGCGGCGGCGCCGGGCCATTCGGTTTCGCTACTGCAACGCGTGCGGCGAGCGCCACCGCTGGCCGCGCCTGCGCATGTGCGCGCGTGGCCGCCTGACACGCACGCCGGGTGCGGGATAGCGCGCCCAGGCAGCGGCGCATTCCCCGCACTGCACCGGGTTGCATCTTTGAAACCGGAGTTACATCAGCCTTGCATTCGCGTAACACGGGGAACACCGACGAGCCAGCGCGCTGCCCGCGCGGCGCCGGGGGCAGCGCACGGCGCAGCACGCAGAAACGGGTACGCAGCGGCGGCAGCGGCTGCCGCGATCGTCAGCGAGCCTGTCCCGGCGGAGTGGGTGCCGGCGGCATGGTGGGAGTGTCAGCGGAGGATGAGGTCGTGGCAGTGCCCGAGATGGGTTTGGGGCCGGGCTGGCTGCGCTCGCAGCCGGCAACGCCCAGCATCCCGACCACAAGCATGGCGGCCACCGGTCGTGCGGAGAGGAAACGGGTCACGGATGCCTCCTTGCGCCGGCGCGCTGGCACGGGATGCGCCGGCAGGTGTGCCTGGTCTTACTGTAGCAGGTCGCCTCAGGGGTGCCGCTTGGGCAAGCCGCGCGATGCGCAGTATGATGAACGCAAGCACCCTCGCTGCCGGAGCGTCCCGCGGCCGCTCGCCAGGCGTTCCGGTTACCCGTTCCTGCGTACCAGGGCTCCCGAACCGGGGCATACCAAAGGCCGTGACCGACAACACCGAACATCGCACCGAACATCGACCCGCATCGTCCCCCGGCAGCGGTGCCCCGCAGCCTCGACTCCATCGACCGCACTGGCTGCCGGACCGCCACACCGGCGCGCGCACGCTGCGCGTGGTCACCGCGGCGGTCGCCTCGTGGTTTGACCACCGCGCCGCCAGCAAGGGCGCTGCGCTGTCCTTCTACATGCTGTTCTCGCTGGCGCCGATCCTGGTGCTGGTGATCTCGATAGCCGGGCTGTTCTTCGGCGCCGAGGCGGCGCGCGGCGAGATCTTCACCCAGATCGAAGGGCTGGTCGGCGAACAGGGCGCCACGGCGATCCAGCAGATCCTGGCCGCCACGCACCGCGCCGGCGGCAGCGGCATGGCCGCGCTGATCGCCATGGGCATCCTGTTTGTCGGCGCCACCAGCGCCTTTGCCGAACTCAAGAGCAGCCTCGACGACATCTGGCATGTGCCGGTGCCCAAGACCGCCGGCTGGCAGACGCTGCTGCGCGCGCGGCTGCTGTCGTTCAGCCTGGTGCTGGTTCTGGCCTTCATGCTGCTGGTGTCGCTGATCGTCAACGCCGCGCTGGCGGTGGTCGAACGCATCTGGGGCCAGCTGTGGACGCAATCCTGGTTCGCCCCGGTGGCAGACGTGATTTCGACGGCGTTTTCCTTTGCGGTCGTGACCGCGCTGTTCGCCGTGATCTTCAAGATGCTGCCCAACGCGCGCATCGCCTGGCGCGACGTGACCATGGGCGCCATCATCACCGCGCTGCTGTTCTCGGTGGGAAAGCGGCTGATCGGCCTCTATCTGGGAAATAGTGCGGTGGCCTCCTCATACGGCGCGGCGGGCTCGGTGGTGGCGCTGATGCTGTGGATCTACTATTCGGCGCAGATCTTCTTCTTCGGCGCCGAGCTGACGCGCCAGTACGCGCTGCAGTTCGGCAGCCTGCGCGGCGTGCCAGGCATGGGAGGGGAGGGGGATGGCAAGCGCGAAGGCAAAACCCCGGCCTGGCCCGCGAACCGGTAAAATAGCGCCCCATTCCTTCCGTAAGTCCCGCATGGCCCGGCGCAGTGCCGCCTGCGGCGGCGCCGGTCGGGGTGCCGGCTCATGCCGCATCCTCTACTCCCTCTACCTATTCCCAGCCAGATTCCGTGAGCTCGCTCGTATCCGAAATTGCGCGTCGACGCACCTTTGCCATCATCTCCCACCCCGACGCGGGCAAGACGACCCTGACCGAAAAGCTCTTGTGGTTCGGCGGCGCCATCCAGGTCGCGGGCGAGGTGCGTGCGCGCAAGGCCGACCGACATGCCACTTCCGACTGGATGGAGCTGGAAAAGCAGCGCGGCATCTCGGTGACCTCGTCGGTGATGCAGTTTCCGTATGGCCGCGGGCATGGCAGCAACAGCGCGGCCGGCAACGCGCAGGAGAATATCGTCAACCTGCTCGACACGCCGGGCCACGAGGACTTCTCGGAAGACACCTACCGCACGCTGACGGCGGTCGATTCGGCCGTGATGGTGATCGACTCGGTCAACGGTGTGGAAGCGCAGACCATCAAGCTGCTCAACGTCTGCCGCCTGCGCGACACGCCCATCCTCACTTTCATCAACAAGCTCGACCGCGAGGGCCGCTCGCCGATCGAGCTGCTCGATGAAATCGAAGACGTGCTGCAGATCCAGTGCGCGCCGATGACCTGGCCGATCGGCATGGGCAAGCAGTTCCGCGGCGTGTACCACCTGATCGACGACAAGGTGCAGCTGTTCGACCCGAAAGGCGACAAGGGCACCGCGGCGATCCTGGACGGCCTGGACAACCCGGAACTCGACCGCATCCTCGGCAGCCAGGCCGACGAGCTGCGCGTCGAGATCGAACTGGTGCGCGGCGCGTCACACACCTTCGACAAGGAGGCGTTCCTCGCCGGCAAGCAGACCCCGGTCTACTTCGGCTCGGCGATCAACAACTTTGGTGTGCAGTCGCTGCTGGACGCGCTGTGCGAGCTCTCGCCGCCGCCGCTGGCGCGCAACACCGACACGCGCGTGGTCGAGCCGAACGAAGGCAAGTTCACCGGCTTCGTCTTCAAGATCCAGGCCAACATGGACCCGCGCCACCGCGACCGCATTGCCTTCGTGCGCGTGTGCTCGGGCCGCTTCGAGCGCGGCATGAAGCTGCTGCACGTCTCCGCCGGCAAGACCGTGGCGATCAACAACGCCATCACCTTCATGGCGCAGGACCGCAACACGACGGAAGAGGCCTACGCCGGCGACATCATCGGCGTGCCCAACCACGGCACCATCCGCCTGGGCGATGTCTTCACCGAAGGCGAGCCGCTCAAGTTCACCGGCATCCCGTCGTTCGCGCCGGAATTCTTCCGCCGCGCGCGCCTGAACAACCCGCTCAAGGTCAAGCAGCTGCAGAAGGGCCTGCAGCAGCTGGCGGAAGAGGGCGCGACGCAGATGTTCCGTCCGCTCGTCTCCAACGACCTGGTGCTGGGCGCGGTGGGTATCCTGCAGTTCGACGTGGTGGCGCACCGGCTCGAGCACGAGTACGGCGTCGATGCCATCTTCGAGTCGCACGAGTGCGCCACGGCGCGCTGGCTCAAGGGTTCGCCGGCGGAGATCGAGAAGCTGATCGCCAAGGCCGGGCATAACGTGGCGCTGGACGGCGCGGGCGACCATGTTTACCTGGCGCCGAGCATGGTGAACCTGCGGCTGACGCAGGAACGGTTCCCGGAGCTGCAGTTCCTGGAGACGCGCGAGATCGTCTGAGCGCGTACCGAAGCTAAAAAAACGGCTCGCCTTGGCGAGCCGTTTTCTTGTCCGGAAGTCTGCTCAGTACGCCAGCGACGCCTGGATATAGAACGTCCGCGGCATCCCCACGTACTTGCCCGCATTGTTATCGGTGGAGCGTGTGAAATAGCGCTTGTCGAACAAATTCTTCACGCCCACGGCCACCTTCAGGTTCTGCGCCGACTTGCCGAAATGGTAGCCCAGCCGCATGTTCAGCAGCGCGTAGCCCGGAATATCGCCCAGCGCGCCATTGGCGCTCTCCGCGGTCTGGTACGTGGTCGACGTGCTCGGGTCGCCCGGCGAATGCTGCTTGGACTGCGCGTAGCCGTCGATATTGAAGGCCCAGCGGTTGCGCGCATAGCGCATGCCCACGGTGGCCACATGGCGAGAATAGAACGGCAGGTCGCGCCCGGCGAAGTTGCCCTGGTTGTAGGTGGCTTCGGTGAAGGTGTAGGTCGCGTACGCCGACAGGCCGGCCAGCGACTTGTCGAGCGCGCCGAAGTCATAGCGCAGCGACGATTCCACGCCACGGTGGGTGGTGGCGCCGAGGTTGGTCCACGCATCCGGCGCGCCGCCGGTGCCGCCGCGCAGCTGCAGCTCGTCGTCAAAGTCGATATTGAACAGCGTCAGCTCGCCGCCCCAGCCGTTGCTGTTGAAGTGCGTGCCGATCTCGTACGTCTTCGCCTTCTCGGGCGTCAGGCCGTTGGTGGTCTGCGCGATCTGGAAGTACTGCAGCGGCCCGAACGAGACGCCGGCGTTGGCGAACAGCTTCCACTGGTCGCTGACGTGGTACATCACCGCCAGCGACGGCAACGGCTCGTCGGACGAGACATCGTTGCGCGCGCCGGTGAAGTTGTCGGTCACGTACGAACGGATGAATTCGTAGCGCAGGCCCGGCGTGATGGTCCAGCTGCCGACGTTGATGGTGTCGTCGACATAGACCGCGTTGGCGGTGGTGCCGCCCGTGCGCGACTGGTACACCGGCGACGGCAGCGTGGTGGGATCGATGGTGCCCGGCGTGTAGAACACCGTGCGCGAGGCCTTCTCGTCGCTGGCTTCGCGCAGGAAGCGGTAGCCGACGCTGACCTCGTGGCTCATGTTCTCGCCGCGGAACAGCTGCGAATAGCGCGGCTCGATCGCAAACGTATGGTAGTTGCGCGGCGCCGAGGTCAGGCGGCGCAGGTTGGCATTTGCGCCCGTGCCTTGCTGCTCGATATTGCTGCCGCGGAAGCTGTCGGTGTAGTACGTCAGCACCTCGAACTTGCGGTTGTTGTCGTTGTGGCTGTACTTCAGGCTGAAGTCGTTGCGGCGGCCGTCGAAATTGTCGTAGGGCCGAACCGACTGGAAAGGATCGGCCGCGTACTGTGCTGGCGTGAGGCCGCCGGGCATGCCGGCCCGGCCCTCGTAGTAGTGGAAGGCCGCGCTCAGTTCGTCGGTCTTCGAGATCCGGTAGTTGCCCTTGAGCATCAGGTCGTCGATATTGACGTGGTCGTTGCTCTCGCGATAGCCGTTGCCATGGAGGCCCGAGTACAGCAGCGCGCCGCCCAGCCCGTTGTCGTTGGTGCCGCCGATGAACGCAGTCGGGTTGGTCTTGACGCTGCCGCCGTGGCTGTAGATGTCGGTCGAGACCGAGGCATCGGCCGCGAAGGTCTTCGGGATCGACCGCGTCGCGAAGTTGATGATGCCGCCCACGTTCTGCGGGCCGTAGCGCACCGAACCCGCGCCGCGCACCACGTCGATGCTTTCCAGGTTGCCCAGCGACAGCGGTGCCATCGACAGCTGCGGCTGGCCATAGGGCGCCACCGCCAGCGGCACGCCGTCCATCAGGATGGTCGAGCGCGGCGACAGGCGCGCGGTCAGGCCGCGCACGCCCACGTTGAGCGACACATCGCTGCCGCCGGTGCCGTTGTTCTCCTGCACCTGCACGCCCGGGACGCGGCGCAGCACCTCGCGGACGTTGTTGGCGCCGGCTTCCTGGAAGGTCTCGCGGTCGACGATGGTGCGGGCGCCGGGATGCTCCAGCACCTTGGCTTCATCGGCGTCTTCGAGCCAGTTGCCGACCACGGTGACGGCATTGAGGGTGGTTTCCGCGCTGGCGCCGCCGGCGGCGGTGGCCGTGGCGGCAGTCTGGGCGTGGACGGGGAGGGCGAACAGCAGGGCGGCGCCGATGGCACCGCCGGTGAGACGGAAAGCGGGCTGCAAGATGAGGATCCTGGAAAGGGCAGCGCAGTCCACTGGCGGATGCGCCGAATGGGGCCGGATTATAAGTGCGAGTGATTCTCAGATGCGATTAGCCAGATCAAACCGGGGACGTTTGTGGCATCCATGCATCAATGTTGATACATTGGGAGCACAAAATATGGCAAAAAAGCCACATAAAATGACCAGCGAATCACGTCGCATGCATGTGTATGCACTAATTCAGCAGTCACCGTAAAATCCTGGCTTTGTGCCGTCGCCTTGCCGCGGCGATTGCCGCGCCGGTATCGCTGTGGCGCCTCCATGGCCGCCCCCTCGCTGTCTGACCCCGCCCTCCCGCATCCATGTCTTCCCCTGCCACCGTCCCGGCCGCCGAGCCGGATAGCGTCTTCGGCGACGCCGTGTTCCGCCGCTACTGGTTCGCACGCCTGTGCACCACCATCGGCTACCAGATCTTTACCGTGGCGGTGGGCTGGCAGATGTATGACCTGACACGCGACCCGCTGATGCTGGGGATGGTCGGGCTGGTGCAGTTCCTGCCCTCGGTGGTGCTGATCCTGATGTCCGGCCACGTTGCCGACCGCTTCGACCGGCGCCGCATCGTGCGCACCTGCCAGTCGATCGAGGCGCTGCTGGCCGCCGGCATGGCTGTGGCCAGCCTCACCGGCTGGATCGACAGCCACCACATCTTTGTCTTCGTTGCGCTGATCGGCGCGACGCGCGCGTTCGAGAACCCCACGCTGCAGGCGCTGCTGCCCAGCGTGGTGACGCCGCGCCAGCTGCCGCGCGCGGTGGCGCTGGCCAGCTCCGCGGGGCAGACCGCGATCATCATTGGCCCGGCCATCGGCGGCTTTGCCTACGTGGCGGGCCCCGGCGTGGTATATGCGCTGAGCGCGACGCTGTTCATCATCGCCGCGGTGCTGGTCAGCGGCATGACTCTGCGCCAGGCCGCTCAGCGGCTGACCGCGCCGGTCAGTGTCAGCACGGTGTTTGCCGGCTTTGCCTATATCCGCAGCCGGCCGGTACTGCTGGGTGCGATCTCGCTGGACCTGTTCGCGGTGCTGCTGGGCGGCGCGGTGGCGCTGCTGCCGATCTACGCACGCGACATCCTGCATACCGGGCCGTGGGGCCTGGGACTGCTGCGTTCGTCGCCGGCGGTCGGTGCGCTGGTCATGGCGCTATGGCTGGCGCGCCACCCGCTGAACCGACGCGCCGGGCGCATCATGTTCGGCGCGGTCGCGCTGTTCGGCGTCGCCACGGTGGTGTTCGGGGTATCGACGTGGCTGCCGCTGTCGATGGTGGCGCTGGTAGTGCTGGGGGCCTCGGACATGATCAGCGTGGTGGTGCGCTCGACGCTGGTCCAGCTCGATACGCCCGACGACATGCGCGGGCGGGTCGGCGCGGTCAACTCAGTATTCATCGGCGCCTCCAACCAGCTGGGCGAGTTTGAATCCGGCGTGACCGCGGCGCTGTTCGGCCCGGTAGGCGCGGTGATCCTTGGTGGGGTCGGCACGGTGCTGGTGGTGGCAGTGTGGATGCGGCTGTTCCCGGCGCTGGCCTCGCGTGACCGGCTGCACGAACACGTCGTCTGAAATTCGGCGGGCCGCCCGCCGTGAAATCAGCCGCCACAGCCGCTCCGATGTCGCGGCCGCCCGAAAAGCGTACCCATTTCTGCGTAACCCCGGCCGCGCGGCTGGCGGTATAGTCGAGCGTTGCGCCGCGGACTTCCGGCCAACTTTCGTCGCTGAAAGTTGCCGCCACGCTCCGTCCCGAAACGCCTCACTGCCGATCCGCCCCGCCACATGGCCACCCCGTCCGACCCGCTCCAGCGCCACGCGGTCTTTGCCGCGCTCACCGGCTCGCGCGCGTCGCTCGAGCGCGCGGCCGTGCTGGGTGATGGGCTGGGCCTGGCGCTGTGGCGCAACCGGGACGACGATACCGCCTACGCCCGTCCCGGCCATCACACTATTTCGGTCTACCTCGAAGGCGGCCTTGGCACCTACCGGCGCGACCAGCCCAGCAACAAAGGCGCGCCCGGACGGCTCTGCCTGTTGCCGGCGGACCATGACTCGCGCTGGCACGTGGGTGGCCCACAGCGATTCGTTCACCTGTATTTCAGGCCGGAGATGCTGGCCTGGCACTGCGTGCGCCTGCTCGACCGCGAGCCGCGTTCGGTGGCGCTGCGCGACCTGACCTTTGCCGACGATCCGTTCTTGTACGCATTGAGCCAGCGGCTGGCGGCGCTCGACTGGCGCCAGCCCGAGGCGCGCATGGCCGGCAACGCGCTGGCGCATGAGGCCGTCAGCCACCTGGTGCTGCACCACGCCGGGCGCGCTGCGCCGATGGACTGGCGTGGCGGACTGTCGGTGCAGGCGAGGCGCACGGTGCGCGACTGGATCGAGAGCCATCCCGCGCACAACCCGACCCTGGGTGAACTGGCCGCGCTGGCGGGCCTGTCGGAATTCCACTTCGCGCGCATGTTCCGGGTTTCGTTCGGCATGCCGCCCCATGCCTGGATCCTGCGGGCGCGGCTCGAGCGTGCCCGCCAGCTGCTGGCCGAGACGCGGCCTGGCCTGCACGAAGTGGCCGCGCGGGCGGGGTTTGCCTCGGCCAGCCACCTCAGCCACCGCTTCCGTGCCGCGTTCGGGGTCACGCCCGGCACCTGGCGGGCGGGGTTGTCGTCCTCCGTGTGAATCGCCGCAGGCCCCTGCCGGGCACGGGTTGGCGCGGCTGCGCGGGGGCCTTTCCAGATTGCGCGGGAAACCAATTGGCGCCTGGGTTGTCACCTGTACTGTGGCGTGTGCCTAGTCTTTGTCGGTGATCGTCTGACATCCTGCATCAAAAGACGCCAATTCTTGGGAAGTTTTGGCGGATCATCGGTTATCGACGAGGCACCGCATTCCCGTGACCGCACGCAGAAACGGGTACGCCCCACCCGCGCCGCCGCAAATCAACAACCCCAAACGGAGTCGCCCTCATGGACCTGAACTTCCTCGATGCCAACAAGCTGGAGGCGGGCTGGGCCTACCTGGTCCAGTTCGCCATCAACCAGGGGATGAACTGCCTGGCCGCGATCCTGATACTGCTCGCCGGCTGGTGGCTGTCCGCACGCGTGGCCAGCGCGGCCCGGCGCGCGCTGGGCCGCACCCACGTGGACGAGACCATGCGGCCGCTGCTGGCCAATGCGCTGCAGTGGATGGTGCGCGTGCTGACCATCGTGCTGGTGCTGTCGCAGTTCGGCGTGCAGACCGCCAGCATCATCGCAATGCTCGGTGCCGCGGGCCTGGCCATCGGCCTGGCGTTGCAAGGCACGCTGCAGAACATCGCCGCTGGCATCATGCTGGTGCTGCTGCGGCCATTCCGCGTGGGCCAGTACATCGATGCGCAGGGCGTGGCGGGAACGGTGCGCGAGACAGGCCTGTTCATGACCGAGCTCACCACGTTCGACGGCGTCTGCCTGCGCGTGCCCAACGGCAAGCTGTGGGGCAGCGCGATCACCAACTACAGCGAGAATGCCACGCGTCGCGCCGATATCGAGGCCACCGTGACCTTCGACAGCGATGTGCAGCGCAGCCTCGAAGCGCTGCGCGGGATGCTGGCGAGCGAGCCGCGCCTGCTGTCCGAGCCGCGCCCTGAGGCCATGGTGGTCAACTACACGCAGCAGGGCATCACGCTGAACGTGCGCTACTGGGCTTCGAACGACGACTACTGGAACGTGCGCTTCGCCTTCTACGAGCGCATCAAGCAGGTGCTGGAGCAAGCGGGCAGCAAGCTGGCGGTGCCGATCCAGGAACTGCACGTGCCAGGCGCGGGCTCGGTCCCGGGCGCCGTGAAGGTGTCCGACTGCGCGGCGCCTGCGCGCACCGCCGGCGCCGCGCCGCGACAGCCCGTGCAGCGGCTCGGCTAGGCGGCGGCGCTGCCTTCGTCGGCAAACAGCGTGCAGGCGCCGCTTTCGGCCGTGCTCACATTGTTGCGGAACGCCGCGAACAGGTCGCGGCCGACGCCGTGCCGGTTGGCACTGAGATCGGGGTGGGCGGCCTCTCGCGCGCGCCATTCGTCGTCCGGCACCAGTACCTCGAGCACGCCCGCGGGCGCATCCACGCGCATCAGGTCGCCGGTGCGCACGCGTGCGAGCGCGCCGCCGCGCAGCGCTTCCGGACAGACGTGGATCGCGGCCGGCACCTTGCCCGAAGCCCCCGACATGCGCCCGTCAGTCACCAGCGCCACATGGAAGCCGCGGTCCTGCAGCACCGTCAGCGTCGGCGTCAGCTTGTGCAGCTCGGGCATCCCGCACGCGGCCGGGCCCTGCCACGGCAGCACCGCGACAAAGTCGCGTTCCAGCTCGCCACGCTTGAACGCATGCAGCACGTCGTCCTGATGCTCGAACACGATTGCCGGCGCCTGCACCACCTGGTGCTCCGGCTTGACCGCCGAGGTCTTGATCACCGCGCGGCCCAGCTTGCCGTCCAGCACCTTGATGCCGCCGTCCGGCAAGAACGGCTGGCCGGCACTGCGCACGATGCTGTCGTCGAGCGGCGCCGCGGGGCCGTCGATCCAGCCCAGCTTACCGTCGCGCAGCACGGGCTCGCGTGTGTAGTCCTCCAGCCCGCGGCCGAAGATGGTGGTCACATCGTCGTGCAGCAGCCCCAGCGACAGCAGGCCGCGGATCACCACAGGCAGCCCGCCGGCGGCCTGGAACTGGTTCACGTCGGCCTTGCCGTTGGGGTACACGCGCGCCAGCAGCGGCACTACCGCGGACAGTTCGTCAAAGTCGTCCCACCCCAGCATGATGCCGCCCACGCGCGCCATCGCAATCAGGTGCAGCGTGTGGTTGGTCGAGCCGCCAGTGGCGAGCAGCCCGACGATGCCGTTGACGAAGGCGCGTTCGTCCAGCACCTCGGCCACTGGCGTGTAGCGCTCGCCGCCATGCACCAGCTTGAGCGCCTGGCGCGCGGCCTCGCGCGTCAGCGCCTCGCGCAGCGGCGTGCCGGGGTTGACGAAGGCGGTGCCCGGCAGGTGCAGCCCCATTATTTCCATCAACATCTGGTTGGAATTGGCGGTGCCGTAGAAGGTGCAGGTGCCGGGGCCGTGGTAGGAGCGGGTCTCGGCTTCGAGCAGTGCTTCCCTCCCGATCTTGCCTTCGGCATAGAGCTGGCGCGTGCGCGCCTTCTCGTCGTTGCTGATGCCGGTGGTCATCGGCCCGCCCGGCACGAACACCGCCGGCAGGTGGCCGAACGACAGCGCGCCCATCACCAGCCCCGGCACGATCTTGTCGCACACGCCCAGGTACAGCGCGGCGTCGAACATCTGGTGCGACAGCGCTACTGCGGAGGCCAGCGCGATCACGTCACGCGAAAACAGCGACAGGTCCATGCCGTCCTGGCCCTGCGTCACGCCATCGCACATCGCCGGCGTGCCGCCCGCGAACTGCGCAGTGCCACCGGCCTCCAGCGCCGCCTCCTTGATCCACTGCGGATAGGCCGCCAGCGGCTGGTGCGCCGACAGCATGTCGTTGTAGGCGGAGACGATCGCCAGGTTGGGCCGCTGGTCGGCCTTCAGGCGGATCTTGGCTTCGTCAGGCATTGCGGCCACCGCGTGGGCCAGGTTGGTACAAGAGAGCTGGGCGCGTTCCACTTTCTGCCCGGCCATGGCGCGGGTGCGGTCCAGGTAGGCCTGGCGCGTGGCGGCACTGCGGGAGACGATGCGGGCGGTGACCCGCTCGAGCACTGGATGACGTGGCATGGGGTTCTCCTGCGGGGGAGCTTTCAGCCTAGCGCACTTTGCCGGACGCTGCACGCCGGAGGCCTGCCCGTGGCCCACGCGAACCACGCAGAAATGGGTACGCTTGCCTCGCCAAGCCGTAGCGACTCACGTAAACTGGCCGCAACACGGCCCGCCATCGGGCGCTGGCCGCGACAACTCGAATCCTCAAGGAGCGCAGGGTGAGCATGCCTGATTTCGACATGGTGCTGTTCGGCGGCACCGGCGACCTGGCGCGGCGCAAGCTGCTGCCTTCCCTGTTCGACGCGCACCACGCCGGCCTGCTGCATCCCGCCGCGCGCATCCTCGCCACCGGCAGCCAGCCGTTGTCGACCGGCGACTACCTCGCATCGCTGGAGCAGACCGTGCGGCCCACGCTGGCCCATGCGCCGCCGGAGTCATGGGAAAAATTCTGCGCGCGCATCAGCTACGTGCAGGCCGACGCACGCGTGCCCGCGCATTTCGACGCGCTGGCCGACAAGGTGCTGTCGCGCAAGCCGGAAGTGGTGGTGTGCTATCTCGCCACGGCGCCGCACCTGTTCGTGTCGATCTGTGAACAGCTTGCGCGCACGGGCCTCAATACGCGCACGGCGCCCAACGTGCCCAACGTGCCCAACGTGCCCAACGTACGGATCGTGCTGGAAAAACCGCTGGGCCACGACCTCGAATCGAACGAGGCGATCAACTCGGCGGTGGCGAATTTCTTCGCCGAAGAGCAGATCTACCGCATCGACCATTACCTCGGCAAGGAGTCGGTGCAGAACCTGATGGCGATCCGCTTCGGCAATGCCCTGTTCGAGCCGCTGTGGCGGCGCGAGTGGGTGCAGGACGTGCAGATCACCATCGCCGAAGAGCTCGGCGTGGAGACGCGCGGCGACTTCTATGACCAGACCGGCGCGCTGCGCGACATGGTGCAGAACCACCTGCTGCAGCTGCTGTGCATGGTGGCGATGGAGCCGCCCGCCAGCCTTTCGGAAGACGCCATCCGCGACGAGAAGATCAAGATCCTGAAGGCGCTCAAGCCGATCACGCCGCAGGACGTCGCCGAAAAAACCGTGCGCGGCCAGTACCGCGCGGGCGCCATCGGCGGCAAGCCGGTGCCGGGCTACACCGATGAGGCCGGCATTGCGCCCGACAGCCGCACCGAGACCTTTGCCGCGATCAAGGCCGAGATCGCCAACTGGCGCTGGGAGGGCGTGCCGTTCTACCTGCGCACCGGCAAGCGCATGCAGGCGCGCGTGGCCGAGATCGTGATCCACTTCCGCGACGTGCCGCACGCGATCTTCCCGCGCCCGCTGACGCTGTCGCCGCAGAACCGGCTGGTGATCCAGCTGCAGCCCGAGGAAAGCATCCGGCTGTATTGCCTGGTCAAGCAGCCCGGCGACACGCTCGAGCTGACGCCGACCTCGCTCGACCTAGACTTCGCCAACTCGTTCAAGGTGCGCCGCGCCGGCGCCTACGAGCGGCTGCTGCTGGACGTGATCCGCGGCCGGCTGGGTTTGTTCGTGCGCCGCGACGAGCAGGTGCAGGCGTGGCGCTGGGTCGAGCCCATCATCGATACCTGGGAAGCCAGTACGGTCCCGCCCAAGCCCTATACCGCCGGCACCTGGGGCCCGGCCGCGTCGTCGGCGCTGATGTCGCGCGACGGCGCCTTGTGGCACGAAGAAGCCTGAACCAGAGGAAACGACATGCGCCTGTTCGAACATCCCACCCCGACGGACCAGGCCGAGGCCCTGGCCATCTCGATCAGCAATGCGCTCGAACTCGCCATCCGCGTCAACGGCTGGGCGGTGCTGGCGGTATCCGGCGGACGCTCGCCGGTGCCGATGTTCGAGCGGCTGCGCTACCGCCCGCTGCGCTGGGAAGCGGTGACGGTGACGCTGGTCGACGAACGCGTGGTGCCGCCCGACCATCCCGACAGCAATGCCGCGCTGGTGCGCGCGCACCTGCTGCGCGAGGCCGCCGGCAGTGCCGCCTTTATCCCGCTGGTGGCCGATGCACAGGACGTGGCCGACCCGGCCGCGGCGGTGGCGCGCGCGAATCGGGCGTTCCGCCAGCCTGACGTGGTGGTGCTCGGCATGGGTGAGGATGGCCATACCGCGTCGCTGTTCCCGGACGCGCCCGAACTGCAGGACGCGCTGAGCGATCCGCAGCCGGCCTACCTGCTGACGCATCCGGGCACCGCGCCGCATGCGCGCATCACGCTGAACCTGGCCGCGCTGCTGGCGGCCGAGCGCGCTTTCCTGTCCGTCACCGGCGAGGCCAAGGCCCAGGTGCTCCAGCGCGCGCTGCAGGGGCCGACGCCCGCGCTGCCGGTGAGCCTGGTGGCGTCGCGCCACCGGCACGGTTTCGATGTGTTCAAGGCCTGAATTCTGACTGAAGGGGACGTGACCGACGCCATGGCTGACACCGCCTCCATACCCTCGACCGCCACCGCCACCTTCCCACGCCTGCTCGGCGATGTCGGCGGCACCAACGTGCGCTTCGCGCTGGAGACTGTGCCCATGCAGATCGGCCCGGTGACCGCGCTCAAGGTCGCCGATTTTCCTTCGCTCGAAGCCGCGTTGCGCCAGTTCCTGGATGGCCTGGCCGGCACCGGCCAGCCGTTGCCGCGCCATGCTGCGATCGGGCTGGCCAACCCGGTCACCGGCGACCAGGTCAGGCTGACCAACCACAACTGGTCGTTCTCGATCGACGGCATGCGCCGCGCGCTCGGCCTGCAGACGCTGGTGGCGCTGAACGACTTCACCGCGCTGGCGCTGGCCTTGCCGCACCTGCCGGCGGACGGCCTGGCGCGGGTGCGCGCCGCCACCGCGGTCCTGAACCCGCCGCTGGCGCCGCTGGCGCTGGTGGGACCTGGCACGGGGCTGGGCGTGTCGGGGCTGGTGCCGGCCCCGGGCGGGCAGGTGGTGGCGCTGGCCGGGGAGGGTGGCCATATCGAGCTGATGCCGGTTACCGACGATGAATGGGTGGCTTGGCGCGCGGCCCATCGCCAGGTCGGACGGGTGTCCGCGGAACGGCTTTTGTCAGGCGCGGGGCTGTCGCAGATCCATGCCGCGCTGGCCGCAGAAACGGGTACGCTTTTGCTCGCGCCGCTGCAGCCGGAGCAGGTTACCGACGGCGCTTTCCAGCGCAACGACCCGCTGTGCCAGCGCACCATGACGGTGTTCTTCGGACTGCTGGGCTCGGTCGCGGCCGATATCGCGCTGGTGCTGGGCGCGCGCGGCGGCGTCTACCTGGGTGGCGGCATCCTGCCGCGCTTCGTGCCGGCGCTGCAGGCCTCTGCCTTCACCGAGCGCTTTGTCGCCAAGGGCCGCATGCGCGGGTGGCTCGAAGACGTGCCGGTCCATGTCATCACCGCGCGCCACCCGGCGCTGCCCGGGCTGGCGCGGGCGCTGGCCGAACGCCTGGACCGTAGGGCGGGGAACGCCTAGCCATGCGCGTGCTGTTGGTGGAAGACGACGCCATGATCGGCGACAGCGTCAGGCAGGCGCTGCGGCAGGAGGGCTTCACCGTCGACTGGGTGCGCGATGGCGATGCGGGCCTGGCCGCGGCCACGTCGTCGCAGGAAGGCGAAGCGTGCTACGACCTGGTGCTGCTCGACCTCGGCCTGCCGCGCCGCCCGGGGCTTGACGTGCTGCGCACGCTGCGCACGCGCGGCGTGCCAACGCCGGTGCTGATCCTGACCGCGCGCGACGCGGTAGCCGACCGAGTCGCGGGCCTCAATGCCGGCGCCGACGACTACCTGGTCAAGCCCTTCGACCTGCAGGAACTGGCCGCGCGCATGCACGCGCTCGCGCGCCGCGCCGCGGGCCGGGCCGAGCCGCTGGTGAGCTATGGCGAGATCGTGCTCAACCCGTCCACGCGCGAGGTCACGCACCGCGGCGAGCCGGTACGGCTGTCGGCGCGCGAGTTCGCGCTGCTGTCGGCGCTGATGTCGCGGCCGGGCAAGGTGTGGTCGGTGCCGCAGCTGCAGGAGCGCCTCTACGGCTGGGACGACGAGGTCGGCAGCAATACCGTAGAGGTCTATATCCACGCGCTGCGCAAGAAGTTCGGCGCCGCGCTGATCCGCAATATCCGCGGCGTGGGCTATGTGGTGCCGCGCCTGGATGGCGAGGGAGAGCCCGCCTGATGCGCTCGATCCAGCGAACCCTGCTGTGGTGGCTGGCCGCGGGACTGCTCGCCGGCATTGCCATTGCCACCGTGCTGATCTACGGCCAGGCGCGCCAGGAAGCCAATGCGCTGTTCGACTACCAGATGAAGCAGATGGCCGCGGCGCTGCCGAGCCGCTTTGCCGACCCGGTGGCGCCGCCCTTCATCGGCTCGCCCGGCGACCTGACGCATGCCGACGAGGACGTCGTCATCCATATCTGGGACGGCTCCGGGCGCAGCCTGTACCTGTCGCATTCGCACCCGGCGCTGCCCGCGCGTGCCGAGCTGGGCTTCTCCAACGTGACCACGCAGCAGGGCGAATGGCGGCTGTACAGCATGCAGCTCGGGCCCACCGTGGTGCAGATCGCGCAGCCGATGAGCGCGCGCCGCACGCTGGCCGCGCGCATGGCGCTGCGTACCGTGGCGCCGCTGCTGTTGCTGCTGCCGCTGCTGGGCTGGCTGGTATGGATGGCGGTGGGCCGCGGCCTGCGGCCGCTGCGCGAGATCGCCGCCGAAGTACGCGCGCGCGACGCCACCACGCTGGAACCGCTTGCGGTGCGACAGATGCCGGACGAGATTGCGCCGCTCAGCGTCGCGCTGAACCAGTTGCTGGCTCGGCTCTCGCACGCCATCGACACGCAGCGCGCCTTCGTGGCCGACGCCGCCCACGCGCTGCGCACGCCGCTGGCCGCGCTGCAGTTGCAGGCCCAGCTGGTCGAGCGTGCCGACAACGGCGCGGCGCGCGACGAGGCCGTGGCGAAGCTGCGCCAGGGGCTGGAGCGGCTGACCCACCTCGTCACGCAGCTGCTGACTCTGGCGCGGCAGGAGCCCGGCGCCGCCACGCCGCCGCGCGAGCCTGTCGAGCTGCGCGCGCTGGCCGCCGGCGTGGTGGCGGAACTGGCCCAGGCCGCGCTGGATCGCGATATCGACCTGGGCGTGGATGGCGACGCCAACGCGGCGCCGGCGATCGTGTGTGGTGATGCCGATGCCTTGCGCATCCTGCTGACCAACCTGCTGGACAACGCGCTGGCCTATATCCCGGCCGGCAGCCGCATCGACGTGCAGGTGGCACGCGGGGCCGACGGGCGTTCGGTCGAACTGGTGGTCAGCGACAACGGCCCCGGCATTGCGGTCGGGGAGCGCGAGCGTGTGTTCGACCGCTTCTACCGCCTGCCCGAGGCGCCGACCGGCGGCAGCGGGCTGGGCCTGGCGATCGTGGCGGAGATCGCGCAGTCGCACGGGGCGCGGGTGGCGCTGGAGGACGCGCGGCCGGGGCTGCGCGTCAGGGTCACATTTCCGGCCGCGTGAGCGCTGGCGAGAGTCACGCAGAAATGGGTACGCTTTGCTGGTGCGACGCAATGACGTGCGGCGCGCGAGCCATGCCCAGCAGTCATCATCGGACGCTCGGGCAGGCAGTAGGGGTTACGCAGACGGGCACGCAGAAATGGGTACGCTCTGGCGCCGCGCGTATCATCGGAGTTCTCTCCTGCTCACACACAAAAGGCTGGCATGCGCGCAATCGGCAACTTCCTCTGGTTCATCCTCGGCGGCGTGGTGATGGGCCTGGCCTGGTGGCTGGCCGGGCTGCTCTGCTTTCTCTCGATCGTCGGCATCCCGTGGGGCAAGGCCTGTTTCGTGATCGGCAGCTTCACCTTCTTCCCGTTCGGCAAGCAGGCCATCAGCCGGCGCGAGCTGACCGGGCGCGACGATGTCGGCACCGGCGCCCTCGGGCTGGTGGGCAATGTGCTGTGGTTTGTGTTTGCCGGCGTGTGGCTGGCGCTCGGCCACGTGATGGCGGCGGTCGCCAACTTCGTCACCATCATCGGCATCCCGTTCGCAATCCAGCACCTGAAGCTGGCCGGCATCGCGCTGGCGCCGATCGGCCAGACCGTGGTCGCCAATGAGGTAGCCGAAGCCGCGCGCCGCGACGGTGCGCGCGCAGACGTAGACGGCCTGCGTCGCTAGGTTTCGTCGCTAGGTTTCGTCCTAGGTTTCGTCAATACCCGCCGCGCCGTCCTGCCGGGCGGCGTGCGCGACCAGCCGGTCGAGCAGGCTGCCGAGCAGCGCCTGCTCATCCTCGCTCAGGCAGCCGAAGATCTCGTCATTGCGCCGCGCAATCATGGCGATCGCCTGCCGGTACAGCGGCTTGCCCTGCGCGGTCAGCGACAGCACCACGCCGCGGCCATCGGCGGCGCTGGATTCCTTGCTGACCAGCCCCCGTTCCACCAGCGCCTGCGCCGAGCGGCTGGCCTGGCCCTTGGTCAGGTTGGCGCGGTGCGCCAGCGCGTTGACCGACAGCGGCGCGAACGCGCCGATCGCGGCCAGGCAGCGGCCTTCGCTCAGCAGCAGGCCGCACTGCTCCAGGTAGGCGGCAGCGCTGTCCTTGTCGCTGAGCTTGTTGACCTGGTGCAGGCGGTAGGTCAGGAACTGGTCCAGGCGTGGCAGTGGTTTCATGGCGATGTGCGGTCGGGCGTCGGCATTGTAGTGCCTACGGCTGGCTGCGCGCCTCCGCCTCGTCGATCAATGCAAGCACCGGTGCCAGCGATTCCTGCCGGCTCATCAGCCCAAGGCACATCATCGCCAGCAGCAGCGGGGATCGTTCTTCGCCAACGCGGCCCATGGCTTCGCACAGGCGGGTATAGGCGAGGTCAAGGTCATCAGCTTGCATGGCGGGCTCCGGACTGCTGGGGTTGCGGGGATTGCGGGGTTTGCATCAGCGGGGCGAGGGTTGCGCCGACGTCGTCCCATGCGGGCGCGCGCCAGCGCGACAGCACGTATCCGTCGGGGCGGATCGCGTAGAGCGTGCCGGGCCGGGCGCCGTAGCGCGACTGCGCCTGGCCGGCGACATCGGCGAGCGCGCCCTCTGCGGGGGCGGTGGTGCCGTTGACGACCACGCGTGCCTGCAGCGTATGCGGATGGGCCTGCGCCAGCGCGGCCAGCGGGGCGGGCAGCGTCGGCGAGTCGCCGAAGTACAGCAGCGTGAAGCGCTGCCCGAAGCATTGCGTCAGGTGGCCGATGCCTTCCGCGCTGGCGACGCGCGCCTCCGGAGCGGGCAACCCGGGCGCGGCGCCGGGGCAGTCGGCGCCGAAGTCGCTGGCTCCGTTCAGCGGCGAACCGGCATAGGCGATCGGTGCCGACTGGCGCGGGTTGATCAGCGAACGCACCGGGCTGTCGCCCTGTGCCAGCCGCAGCGTGGCTTCGCGCATCAGGCGGAAGGCAAAGTCGGGCGGCGCCATGAATTCGGTGCTCTTGGCGCCGTAGGCGATGTTCTGCCGGGTGGCGTGGACGCGCTCGACCGAATAGGAGTCGAGCAGGCTGTCCGCCGCCTGGCCGCGTACTACCGCGGCCAGCTTCCACGCCAGGTTGCCGGCGTCGTCCAGCCCCGAGTTGAGCCCGCGCACGCCGAAGATCGGCACCAGGTGCGCGGCGTCGCCGGCGAACAGCACGCGGCCGTGGCGATAGTCCGGCAGCGTCAGGCACTTGGCGTTGTAGATCGAGATCCACTGCGGCTGCCAGGGTTCGGTCTCGCCGATCATGTCGAGGTGGCTCTGCACGCGCGGCAGCACATTCTCCGGCTTGACCGCTTCCTCGGGATCCTCGTCGTCGCGGATCTGGTAGTCGATGCGCCAGACGTCGTCAGGCTGGCGGTGCATCAGGATGGTCGAGCCCGGATTCGACGGCGGGTCGAACCAGGCCAGCCGCTCCACCTCGCGCCGGGTCTTCTGCACGATGTCGACGATCACGTAGCGGCCTTCATACTGCGTGCCTTCCATGCGCAGGCCCAGTTGCTCGCGCACAGTGCTGCGGCCGCCGTCGCAGGCCACCAGCCATTGCGCGTCGACCTGCGCCACGCCGTCGGCGCTTTCGATTTCGGCGACGACGCCACCGTCATGCGGCCGCACCGCGCGCACGCGCGCACCGAAGCGCACGTCGGCCGGCGTGGCCCCCCGCAGCGCGGCCTCGTGCGCGAACGCTTCGAGGTAGTACTGCTGGATATTGACCATCGGCGCAAAGCGTTCGTCAGGCTCGCTCGGCATGCGGAAGTGCAGCACCTCGGCGTCGCGGTAGTAGCTGCGGCCGCCCACCCAGGGCAGGCCGGTTTCGACCGTTTGCCGGTCCGCGCCGACCCAGCCCAGGATCTCGAGCGAGCGGCGCGACATGCAGATGGCGCGGCTCCCGGCGCAGTAGCCGTCGTCGGCCTCGACCACCAGCGTGGCGATGCCGTAGCGCGCCAGCAGCGCCGCCAGCGCCAGCCCGACCGGGCCGCCGCCGGCGATCAGCACGGGTACGTGTCGCGGCCAGGGGCGCGCGGTAACGGGAGGCGGTGCCGGCGGCACGGCCGCGTGGGGGACGGTGGAGTCTGGCATGGCGGGGTCTCGTTCTGTGCAATTGGTTGTGTGCGAAACTATATCCCAGATAGTTGCGCGCGAAACTAGTGTTTACCCGCTTGGCTCAACGGCTCCGCTCGTCAAAGGGAGGCAAGTAGGGAGGCAAGTAGGGAGGCAAGTCGCATCGCCCACCCCGTGCCGTGGCCTATGCTTCGCAGAGCGCACCCCGCTACTGCTGCCTCCGAGCCTTCGCCATGCCAATCCTGCCCACCGACGCCGTGCCCCGCGCCAGCTGGCTGCCAGCTGCCGGCAGCTGGCGCTACCACGCGCTGCTGGGCGCCGCCGGCATGCTGGTGCTCGGGCCGCTCGGCGGCATAGCCGCGGCTTACATGAATTTCTCGCTGGGCTTCTTTGTCGGTGGCCAGGTGCTGGCCGGCATACTTGGCTCGGTGGTGACGGCGGGCTATGGCGCACCGGGCCGGCATGGTGCCAACTACATCCAGACCGCGGCGGCGTCGGTGGCGGGAATGGGTGGCATGGCCGTGGTGCTGCAGGCGATGGCCTGGATGGGCATGCCGTCACCGCCGCTGTGGCAGCTCGTGCTCTACATGCTGTGCATCGGCATGTATGGCGTTGGCATCGGCATGCTGTACACGCCATTGCTGGTGGACCGCATGCAGCTGATGTTCCCGTCGGGACTGGCGGTTGCCAATATCCTGCGCGCGCTGACCGACCCGGTGCTGCTGCGGCGCTCGGTGGCGCGGCTGGGCGGCGGCATGGCGCTGGGGATGGCCAGCGGCCTGGGCGCCGCGCGCGTGCCGTGGCTGGCGGCGCTGGACCTGTCGGCGGCAACCTTCGGCGCCGGCATGATCGTCGGGGCGCGCATCGGTATTGCCGCGCTGGTGGGTGGCCTTGCCGGCTGGGCGCTGACGCCGTGGTTCGTGTCCGTGGGGTGGCTCGCGCCTGGCGAACCGTATCGCAAGGCTACCTTCCTGGTGGCGCTGGGCATGATCATGGGCGCGGCGGCGCTCGATGTCGCGCTGCTGCTGGCGCAGGCGTGGCGACGCTGGCGCAGCCAGGCCTCGCGGGAGGCGCAGGCGCGGCGTGGGCCCGGCATGGCCTGGGTGGCCGCGTGGGCGCTGCTGTGGGGCGTGGGCACCGTAGCCGCGGGCGTGGCGTGGTTCGGCCAGCCGCTGGGCTTCCAGCTGATGGCGGTGCTGCTGGTGCTGGTGTTCGCGCTGGTCAACGGCATCTCGGTCGGCATGGTCGACCAGAACCCGATCTCGTCCGCCTTCGTGCTGACGGTGATCCTGATGGCCGCGGCCGGCTTGCGCGCGCCGCATGTCGGCCTGATCGCGGCGACCGTGCTGCTGGTGGCGACCGCCGAAGCCAGCGACATGCAGCAGGACCGCTCCACCGGCTGGCGCCTCGGCAGCGACCGCATGGTGCAGTTCGGCTATCAGGTCGCCGGTATCGTGGTGGGCGCGCTTGTTGCCGTGGCGATGGCGCGGCTGTTCATGCAGGCGTATCCGGTGCTGGCGCTGGACCAGACCCAGCTGCCGGCGGACCAGCAGCCGGCGCGCTGGACCTCGGCCATGACCTACAAGATCGTCGGCGTGCTGCACGGGCTGGCGCAGCCGCGCGCCGCGCAGCATGCCGCGGTGGCGCTCGGGCTGGCACTGGGGCTGGCGACGGCGGTGCTGCGCAGGGTCATCCTGGGCGGCCCGGCGTGGCAGCGCTTCGCGCAGTCTGGCCTGCCGGGCAGGGTGGCGGATTTCCTGCTGGATGCGGTGCTGCTGCCGTCACCCTATGCCTCGTCCTTCGGCGGCTTCGTCAACCTGTCAGCAGCCGGCTGGATGGCCGCTGGCGGCGTGGCGGCAAGTGTCGGCGGCGCCATGGCCAGGCGCAAGCCGGGGGCCAGGCATGACCGGCAGGCGCTGCCCGGGGACATGAGCACCGCATCGCTGCTGGGCGGCGGCCTGATCGCCGGCGACGCGCTGGCGGCACTGGCCCTCGGCCTGATCGGGCTGCTCGCAGTGACGTGGAGCTGACAGCGGCGGATTGTCAAATTCCATTGACGCTTCTGTCCAATCTCCAGTGGATTGTCAAATCGCACGGCCGGCGTACCATGTCGGCCAGACAGAAGTACCGCCTGACCCGGAGAATCCTCATGGCCCTTGACCAAGAATCCTTTGCCCTGCTGCGCGCCTCGGTGCAGCGCTTCATCGACGAACGCCTGAAGCCCGCCGAGGACACGCTGGAAGAGATCGACGACGTCCCCGCCGATATCGTCGCGGACATGAAGGAGATGGGCCTGTTCGGCATCTCCATTCCCGAAAACTACGGCGGCATCGGCCTGTCGATGTCGCAGGAATGCGATGTGGTGTATGACCTCGGCCACACCGCGTTTGCCTTCCGCTCGGTGTTCGGCACCAACGTCGGCATCGGCTCGCAGGGCATCCTGATGGATGGCACTGAAGCGCAGAAGCAGTCTTACCTGCCGCGTATCGCCAGCGGCGACCTGATCATCTCGTTTGCGCTGACCGAGCCGAATGCCGGCTCCGACGCCGCCTCGCTGCAGACCAGGGCCGAGCTGGACGGCGACCACTACGTCATCAACGGCACCAAGCGTTTTATCACCAACGCACCCCGCGCCGGCGCCTTCACGCTGATGGCGCGCACTGGCGGTCCGGGTGCCTCGGGCATTTCGTCCTTTATCGTGCCGGCCGACACCCCGGGCATCTCGCTGGGCAAGCCGGACAAGAAGATGGGCCAGCGCGGCACCAAGACCTGCGACGTGGTGCTGGAGAACGCGCGCGTGCCCGCCGCCAATATCATCGGCGGCGTGCCGGGCGTGGGCTTCAAGACCGCCATGAAGGTGCTCGACCGCGGCCGCCTGCATCTCTCGGCGCTGGCCTGCGGCATGGCGCATCGCCTGATCACCGACGCGGTGGCGTATGCCAAGGAGCGCAAGCAGTTCGGCAAGCCCATTGGCGACTTCCAGCTGATCCAGGCCATGCTGGCCGACAGCCAGGCAGAGCTCTATGCCGGCCTGTCGATGGTGCGCGACTGCGCGCAGCGCTATGACGCCAAGCCCGCAGGCAAGAGCGATCCGGAAGTCAGCATGCTGGCCTCCTGCACCAAGATGTTCTGTACCGAGATGGTGGGCCGCGTGGCCGACCGCGCCGTGCAGATCCACGGCGGCGCCGGCTATATCGCCGAGTACAAGGCCGAGCGCTTCTACCGCGACGTGCGCCTGCTGCGCCTGTATGAAGGCACCACGCAGATCCAGCAGTTGATCATCGCCAAGCAGCTGCTGCGCGACTGACCATGCAACCGCCCGGCGCGGCAGGAGTCGACATGAACGATTGGCAGGATCGCGGGCCGGCAGGCCATGACGTTGACACGCCGCACCGCCTGCGCGCGGTGGTGGCGTCCTATCGCAGTGCGCTGCAGGCGTACACGCTGGCGGTATCGCCCGCGGAGCTGATGGCGCTGGGCGCGGTGCCGGCCAACATCGCCCAGGTCAGCGACCCGCGCGCGCAGGCGCATCTGGCGCGCTTGCGCCGCGAGGTGCAGGCCAGCGGCATCGCGCTGCCTGGCGCGATCGTGCTGGCGATAAGCGGCGGTAGCCTGCATTGCGAATGCGATCACCTGTACACGCTGCAACTGCAGCCGTGCCGCGGCGACCGCCTGATCGTGATGGAGGGCTACGAGCGCCTGCTGGCGCTGGCGCATGGCGAACGCCGCCAATGCAAGACGCTGGTGTCGGCAGTCATGTGGCGCACGGCACTGGACAGCGCCGCGCAGGTGTCGTCGGCCAATGCCGGACAGCTCGCCGAAGCCGATGAGGCGGCCAGGGCGATCGCTGCTGTCGCCACGCAATCGTGCGCGGCGCGATGGGCCAACGCGACGCGGGTCTGGCACTGATCGCGCCGGGTGCGATGAGAAGGTCGAGGGCCGCCGGCATGGCGGCCTTTATTCTTGGTTGCTGCGCTTATTGCTGCGGCTATTGCTGCGGCTATTGCTGCGGCCACACGCCATCGACATCGCGCAGCAGGTGGCCGGCGAGAATATAGTCCCCGAGCCGCGTGGCCTTGGCTTCGAGTTCGAGCAGTTCATGGTCCGCCAGCGTGCCGAGGTCGAACTGGCAATAGAGATTGCGTTGGCGGAACGTGCCCTTGGGTTTGGCGAGCCCTTCGATCAGGGCTTCGCGGGAGCGGACGGCAATGCTTTCCTGTCCGCGATACTGCACCTTGATACCGCGCTTTTCTCCGAGCCTGCCGAGTTCGACCGCATCCTGCCAGCCCGTCTCATAGTCCAGCTCCAGGGCCAGCACGTCTTCCGAGGCCAGAAGCCGGAGCGCTTCTGCCTTGCTGCCAGCTCGCACGATTGACATCCACACCTCTTGTATCGACTTATACTGTACGAATATACAGTCAACCCGGGGTCGCGGCAAGAGCCTGCATCGCGGTGCCTGCCCGCCTGTCCTGCGCGCCCGGCCCTTACCCGGCCCTTACCCGGTGCTTACCCGGCCTTTACCCGGTCCTTACCCGGCACTTAGCCTGGCCGCCCGCCAGTGCAGCCGAATTTTGTTTCCCCGGTATGTCAGGGCTGCGCGGCCGGCGTGGTGCCGGCGGCTTCGGTGCTCGCCCCGCCGCCTGGCTGGCTGCCGCTGGCCGCATCGCGTGCGTGAGTCGGTTGCGCCGCGAGCGCCCCGCTGAAGTCGCCCGCATAGACGCGGGACATTCCCCCCGCCTGTATATATCGCCGGATCGCGGCGTTGACCGATTCCGTCGTGGCCGCGCGCAGGCGTGTCTCGAGTTCCGCGGTGAAGGCCATGGTGCGGCCCAGGTAGAGCTGGTAGGCAAGCGTACCCGCCAGCGCTGCGTCATTGCTGCGGCTGACCGTGCCCTGCTGCAGCAGGCCGCTGACCGCTTCCGCCAGTTCCGGTGCGGTGATGCCGTCGCGCGTGAAGCGCTCGAGTTCGTCGGCGACCGCGCGCTGCAAGCGCGCGAGGTTCTGCGGCGCATACTGCGCCTGCACGCCGAAGCGGCCGGCGCGGTCGAGCGCGCCCACCTGTACCCAGCTGCTGGCGCCGTAGCTCAACCCCTCCTGCTGGCGCAGGCGGTCGGCCAGCCGGCTGCGCAGGCTGGCACCCCCCAGCACGCGGTTCGCGATCATCATCAGCGCATAGTCCGGCGAGTCGCTGGTCAGGTCGATCGGCGCCGCGGCCACGTAGACGGCATTCGCCTTGCCCGGCGCGGGGAGCGTGAGTTCTGCCGGCGGAATCGGCACGAAGGGCCGGTCGACGCGCGCATACGGCTGCGCTGCGGTCCAGTCGCCGAACAGCTGCGCGGCCTGCGCCGCCGCGGCCGGCGCGTCGAAGTCCCCGACCAGGCTCAGTTGCGCATTGCCCGCGCCGTAGAAACGCGCATGGAAATCCCGCACCTGCGCCAGCGTGGCCGCGCGCAGGTCGGCGATGTTCTCGGCGAAACTGCGCGCGTGGCGCGGGTCGCCCACGGGATAGGGGTCACCGTGACGGCCGAGTGCATTCGATGCCATCACGCCCGGCTGGCTCTGGATGCTTTCGATATCGGCGATGCTGGTCTTGCGCAGCGTCTCGAATTCCGCTTCGGGGAAGTCAGGCGCGCGCAGGATCTCGCGCAGCAGTGCCAGCAGCTCGGGCAGCTGGGCCCGGCGCGTCTCGAAGCTGACGGTCACGCGCTCGGAATTGCCGCCGATGCCGACGCGCGCGCGCAGCGCCTCGATGCGGTCGGCGATCTGCTCGCGGCTCATGCCGCCGGCGCCGCGCCGAAGCATCGTCGCGGTCATCGCCCCCACCGTGGTCAGCCCTTGCAGGCTCTGCGCGTCTCCCATGCGCAGCACCAGCACGCCGTGCACCACCTCGCCGCGCGCGGGTTTGGGCAGCAGGGCCAGCTGCATGCCGTTGGCCAGCGTCTGGCGCGTGGTATGTGCTTCGATATTGGCTGGGCTGGGGTCGAACGGCGCGACCGCGGCCAGCGCCGGCTTGCCCTGGTAGCCACTGACCATCGCGGCGACATCCGGCGTAGCGGGCACCTGCGCGCGGGCTGGCTGCGCGGACGGCACGAACAGGCCCACGGTGCGGTTCGACGACTGCAGGTAGTTCTGTGCCACGCGCTGCACGTCTGCCAGCGTGGTCGTCTCGATGCGGTCGCGGTTCAGGAAGAACAGCCGCCAGTCGCCCTTGGCAATGGCTTCGGACAGGGCGATACCAAGCGCGCCCGGGTCGCTCATGTAGTGGTCGTAGGCATTGCGCATGCGCACGCGCGCGCGTTCCAGCTCGGCTTCGGTCACGGGGGCCTCGGCAAAGCCTTCGACCTGCGTGATCAGGCCTGCGCGCGCGGCTGCGAGCGACTGGTCCCTGGACGTCTCCGCCATGAACAGCAGCGTGCCGGGATCCTTCATCGAATAGAAAGCGCTGCCGATCGAAGCGGCCTGGCCGCGCTCGACCAGCGCCTTGTACAGGCGTCCGCCGGGCGTGTCGCCGAGGATGATCGTCAGCAGCGACAGTGCCGTGGTGTCGGGATGCGCGCCGGGGCTGACGTGGTACTGCGCGGCCACCAGGCTGTTGTCGCCGGGCCGCATGACCACCAGTTCGCGCGCGCCTTCCTGCGCCGGCTCGACCGTATGCTCGGGCGGCAGCACGCGCGTGGGGCGCGGGATGGGGCCAAAGTAGCGCTCGATGCGGGCCAGCGTGGCGGCGGGGTCGAACCTGCCCGCCACTACCAGCACGGCGTTGTCGGGCTGGTAGTAGCGCCGGTAGAACGCGCGCAGGCTGTCGATGCTGACGTTCTCGACATCGCTGCGCGCGCCGATCGGGGCCTTGCCGTAGTTGTGCCAGCGGTATGCGGCGGACATGGTCTGCTGCATCAGCATGCGCGATGGACTGTTCTCGCCCATTTCCATCTCGTTGCGCACCACGGTCATTTCACTGTCGAGGTCGGCCTTGGACAGCACGCTGTTGACCATGCGGTCCGCTTCCATGCGCAGCGCCCAGTCGAGGTTTTCGTCGCTGGCGGCAAAGGTGCCGAAGTAGTTGGTACGGTCCTGCGCGGTGGTGCCGTTGATGCTCATGCCGCGCCGCGCGAACTCGGCAGGGATGGCCTTGCCCGGCAGCGATGGCGTGCCCTTGAACAGCAGGTGCTCGAGCAGGTGGGCCATGCCGGTCTCGCCGTAGTTCTCGTGGCGGCTGCCCACGAGGTAGGTGATGTTGACCGTGGTGGTGGGCTTGGCCGCGTCCGGCGCCAGGACGATGCGCAGGCCGTTGGGCAGGCGGTACTCGGTGATGCCCTCCACGGTGGTGACCTGCCGCGCCAGCGCAGGCGATGCCGCCGGCGCCGGCTGCACGGGTTGCGCCGGCGCGGGCAGTGGGGCCAGCGCGGCAAGCATCGACAGGTGCAGGGCAAAACGGCGCATGGCGTCTCCGGGATTTGGCTAGGCCGGGTGGTGGCGTAAAGCGCAATTCTAGCCGCCGCCCGTACCTGGAACTGTGCCGCAGCCCACGTCTGCATGCCAGAGGAAAATGTCCGAATCCAGCCGGTGCGCAGGTTGCCGAAGCGGTAGCATGCCGGCATGAACCTCGATCCCGATACCTGCTACAAGGCCGTGGCATCACATGACCGCCGCTTCGACGGGCGCTTCTTCGTAGGCGTATCCTCGACCGGCGTGTATTGCCGGCCGGTGTGCGCAGTGCGTACCCCCAGGCGCGAGAACTGCACCTTCTACGAAAGTGCCGCCGCCGCCGAGAAGCACGGCTTCCGCCCCTGCCTGCGCTGCCGCCCCGAACTGGCGCCGGGCCACGGCCTGGCCGATATCTCGGGCCGGCTCGCGCAGGCCGCCGCCACGCTGATCGACGAAGGCTTCATGGCCGAAGGCAGCGTCGCCACGCTGGCCGCGCGCATCGGCGTGACCGAGCGGCATTTGCGGCGCCTGTTCGACGCGCAGTTCGGTGTCTCGGTGCTCGAATACGCGCAGACACAGCGTTTGCTGCTGGCCAAGCGCCTGCTGGCGGACACCGCGCTGCCGGTGACCGAGGTGGCGCTGGCGGCGGGCTTCGGCAGCGTGCGCCGCTTCAACGATGTGCTGAAGACGCGCTACGGTCTGACCCCGCTCGCGCTGCGCCGGCGCGCTACCGACGGCGTGGCCGACCGCCTCGTGTTCGAACTTGGCTACCGGCCGCCGCTGGCGTGGGAGGCGCTGCTGCGCTTCCTGGCCACGCGCGCGGTGGATGGCATCGAAGAGATCCGCGACGGCGCCTATGCGCGCACGCTGCGTGTGGAAGCGGGCGGCACCGTGCATGCCGGCTGGGTCCGCATCGAGCATGTGCCGCGCCGCATGGTGCTGCGCGTGACCTTGTCTGCGTCGCTGGCGCGCACGATCCCGCAGACGCTGGGCAAGGTGCGGCGGCTGTGCGACCTGGGTTGCCGCCCCGATGTGGTCGACCGCCATCTCGGCGAGCTTGCGCAGGCCGTGCCGGGCATGCGCTTGCCGGGCAGCGTCGACGGGTTCGAGATTGCCGTGCGTGCGGTGGTGGGGCAGGTCATTTCGGTGACGCATGCGCGCCGCATCCTGGCCGCATTGGCGCAGCGCGCGGCTGCGCCGGGAACGCTGCCCGATGCAATGCCCGGCAGCCTTTGCCACCTGTTCCCGAGCGCCGCCACCATCGCCGCCATGCCGCTGCAGGACCTGCGCGATGCCGGCGTGCCGGCGGGCAAGGCGCACACGTTGCAGGCACTGGCGCAGCGCGTGGCCGACGGCACGATCGCGCTCGACGCGCACGCGCCGCCCGAAGCGACCGTGGCGGCGCTGCGCGCCATCGATGGCATCGGCGATTGGACCGCGCAGTATGTCGCCATGCGCGCGCTCGGCTGGCCCGATGCCTTCCCGGGCACCGACTACGCGCTGCGCAAGGTGCTGGGCGTCGACACCGTTCGCGCGATGCACGCGCGCGCCGCGCAATGGGCGCCATGGCGCGCCTATGCGGCGGTCCACCTGTGGCATCGCTATGAGACCATGAAGGACGCGACCGCCGTGTCCGAACCGGAGACCATGACATGAGCAGCCATCGCCAGATCGACAGCCCGCTGGGCACCATGCTGCTGCGCGCGGAAGGGACGTGCCTGACCGGCGTCTTCTTCGCGGGGCAGAAGTACTATCCCGCCAACGTGGCGGGGAGCTGCGGCGAGGCATCGCCGCAGGAAGCGGCCGTGCTCGAACGCGCCGCGCAGGAACTGGCCGAATACTTCGCCGGCAAGCGCGACGCCTTCACCGTGCCGGTGCGCTTCGCGGGCAGCCCGTTCCAGCAGCGCGTCTGGCAGGCGCTGCGGGACATTCCATGCGGCGCAACGGCGTCCTACGGCGAACTGGCCGGCGCCCTCGGCCTGCCGCCGACGCACGCGCGCGCGGTCGGCGGCGCGGTGGGGCGCAACCCGCTGTCGGTGATCGTGCCCTGCCATCGCGTGCTCGGCAGCGCCGGCGCACTGACCGGCTACGCCGGCGGCATCGAGCGCAAGCGCGCACTGCTGCGGCGCGAGGGCATCGGCCCGGCGGGCGCCTGAGCCGGCGCCATGCCGCGCCTGTTTTTCGCCGTGGAAGTCCCGCCCGCGCAGGCGGAGCGGTTGCTGTCCACCCTTCCGGTGGCCAGCGGCCTGCGCCCGGTGCCGGCCACCCAGCTTCATCTCACCCTGCATTTCCTCGGCGAATGTGGCGTGCCCGAGGCGCAGCTGAACGCCGCGCTCGAAGGACTCGCGGCGCCCGCCTTCACCCTGCAGGCTGCAGGCACGGGCCGCTTCCGCAGCGGCCCGGGGTCGGTGCTGTGGGCCGGCCTCGCGCCGGGTCCCGGGCTTGACGCGCTGCGCGCGCTGCACGCCGCGGTGGGGCAGGCGCTGGCGCATGCCGCCGGCATCGAGCCGGAGCGCCGCCGCTACCACCCACACCTGACCCTGGCACGCTGCCGCCCGACGGTACCCGAGGCGATGCTGCGCGCCTGGCTCGACACGCAGCGCATGCTCGCCAGCGACCCCTGGCCGGTGCAGCGGCTGGTGCTGTTCGAGAGCCGGCTGGGACCGCAGGGCGCCGAGCATCTCGTGCTGCAGGCGTGGCCCCTGGTCCGGCCCGCTGCTACCCCAGGTTGCTGAGCCCCAGCGCGACCCCGAGCCCGCATAGCGCCGACCCGATGGCGCCGTCCAGCAGCCGCTGCCGGTGCAGCATCGCCGCACGCAACGCCGGCGCGGTGAACACGCAGGCCACCAGGCCGAACCACGCCAGGTGCGCCAGCGACATGAACGCGCCATAGCCGAACTGCACCGGCACCGGCGTGCGCGCATCGACCACCTGCGTATAGGTGCTGACGACAAAAAGCGTGCATTTCGGGTTCAGCGCATTGGTCAGGAAGCCCATGCGCAAGGCCGCGGCCGGCCGCAGTGCAGGCGCGCCGTGCAGGTCGACCGCCAGCGGCGCGCGCCGGCGCAGCGTCTGCAGGCCGATCCACACCAGGTAGGCCGCGCCCAGCGCCTTCACCACCGTCAGGACGCTGTGCGCATGCGCCATCAGCAGTGCCACCCCGAACATCGTGTACAGCACATGGACCTGCACCCCCAGCGCGATGCCAAGGGCGCTGAGCAGCCCGGCGCGGCGGCCATGCAGGTAGCTGTTGCGGGTCACCATGGCGAAGTCCGGCCCGGGGCTGACCACGGCGAGGACGGTCACGGCGGCGACCGCCAACGATTCGGCGACTGGAATCATTTTGTGTGAAATTACCTTGTGGTTGAGAGCGGATTGCCGCCTCCAGCCTGGGCTGGCGAGGCAAAGCGTACCCAATTCTGCGTGCCAGAAACGGCCTTCACAACCGATATATACTTGCGCAAATCCGTGAGAAAAACTGACTGAAATTCCGATGCACTGGCTGGGCTGGATCCGCTTTTTCGAGGCTGCCGCACGCCACGAGAGCTTCGTGCGCGCGGCCGAAGAGCTGCACCTGACCCACGGCGCGGTCAGCCGGCAGATTCGGCAGCTGGAGGACACGCTCGGCGTCGCGCTGTTCGAGCGGCGCAACCGCGGCGTCTTCCTGACCGAGCCGGGGCGCACGCTGTTCGCCGCCGCCTCCCAGTCAATGGAGATGCTGGCCGGCGCCGCCGCGCGCATCCGCACCCAGCCGCCCGGCCGCGCGCTGGTACTGTCGTGCGAGTCGACCGTGGCGATGCGCTGGCTGATCCCGCGCCTGCCGCGCTTTGCCGCGCGCCACCCCGACATCCCGCTGCACCTGATGGCGGCGGGCGGGCCGATCGATTTCGCGCGCAGCGGCGCCGACCTGGCGCTGCGGCGCAATGACTTTGCCTTTGAGCCGCGCTGGCACGCGCGCGAGGTGGCGCAGGAATGGGTCGGGCCGGTGTGCCGCCCGCTGCTGGCGCAGGGCGCCGCCGCCGTCCCGGCGCGGCTGCATACGCGCACCCGGCCCGATGCGTGGCAACGCTGGCTGGCGGCGGCCGGCCCGGCGGCGCAAGCCTCCAGCTTCGAGGGCGATGCCTGGTACGAGCATTTCTACCTGAGCCTGCAGGCCGCCGCGGCGGGTCTAGGCTGGGCCATGGCTTCGCGCCTGATGGCCGCCGACGAGATCGCCGACGGACGCCTGGCTGCCCCGTTCGGCTTCACGCCGGACGGATCGGCCTACCATCTGTTGTCGCCGGCGCCGTTCGAGCACGACACGCGCCGGCTGCTGCTGCTGGCGTGGCTGCGCGAAGAGGCGCTGGCTACCCTGGCGGCCCCGCCCGCACCGCCCGCGGCCCCGCTGTGGGAGCCGAAGGGAGCCTGAAAGCGGCGCGGGCGCTACCCCCCGTAAGTCTGTGCTCAAGTTCTGCCACAGTTTTGCCGAAGGTGTCGCCATGAGCCTTGCCGGACGCGGGGGCACGCGCTTAACATGCGGCGCGCGGCCGGCAGGCCGACTGGCTGCCGCGCCCCCCACTACCCCACGACCCGGCGGCATCCCGCTATACCAGACGTTGCGTGAATCCATGAATCAGCACGAAGCCACCGGGGCCGGCACCGGAACCGATATCGACGCCGCCGCAGCCACGCCGGCGGACGAGCGCTACCGCCTCACGCACAACTCCCAGATCGGCACCGTGCTGCGCGACCTGTCGTGGCAGAAGTGCATGCTGAGCGTGCGCACCCGCACCGGCCACCAGTTTGTCACCTCGGTGCTGCATGTCGATCCGGTCAACCGGACCTTCGTGTTCGACTGGTGCAATGCCGACGCCGAGAGGCAGTCGCTGATGACTTCGGAAGAGAATGCGTTCTCGGGTTTGCTGCGCGGCGTGCCGGTGAACTTCATGGTCGGACAGCCGGCCGCGACCCGCTTCGAGGAAGGCCCGGCCTTTGTCGTCGAATTTCCGGAAAAGCTCTATCACTTCCAGCGCCGCCGCCATTTCCGCGCGCGCACGCTGGTGACCAAGGGCTACCGCTGCGAGATCCGCCGCGCCGACAATGCGCTGCTGTGCCTGGACATTGCCGACCTGTCACTGTCCGGTGTCGGGCTGCGCTCCAGGAGCGTCAATGAGGAGCAGTTGCCGGTCGGCACCACCGTGGCCAAGTGCTGCCTCGATTTCCGTGAACTGGGCAAGGTCGAGCTCGACCTGCAGGTGGTCGGCCACTGGCTGGTCGGCCACGACGATAACGCCATCCACCACTTCGGCTGCGCCTTTGTCAGTCCGGATGGCCGCATGGAGAATTTCCTGCAACGGCTGGTGTTCGCGCTGGAGCTGGCACACCGGGGCTGAAGCGTCCCGGCCCGGGCGCGGCCGGTGCCCGGGCCATGCTCAGCCCGGCGCCGCCGCGCGCCTAGGAGCCGATCAGCCGGCCGATGGCCGCGGCGGCTTCGCGCATGGGCGGCAGCAGCCGCGTGACCATATCGCTTTCCGACACGCGCGCGGCGCGCACGCTCACGCTCAGGCCGGCCAGCACGATGCCCGAGGCCGAGCGCACCGGCACGGACATCGCGCGCAGGCCCGGCTCCAGCTCCTCATCAACGATCACGTAGTCGACTTCGCGGGCCCGCGCGAAGCATGCCTCCAGCTCCTGCCGCGACACCTTGGTCTGCAGCGTGCGCGGACGCAGCTCGGCATGCTCGAAGAAGCCGTCGAGCACCGTGGCCGGCTGGTGCGCCAGCAGCAGCCGGCCGTTGGAGGTGCAGTAGGCCGGCAGGCGGCTGCCCATGCCCAGCGAGTAGTTCAGCACGCGCTGCACTTCGGAACGGACGAGATACAGGATGTCGGTGCCGTCGAGGATGGCGAGCGCGCAGGTCTCGTGGATGCGCGCGCTCAGGTTGTCCAGGATCGGCTGCGCCAGCGACACCAGCGAGGTCGAGGAAAAATACGCATGCCCGAGGTGCAGCACGCGCGGGCGCAGCGCGAACTGGCCGTCCTGCTGGCTGACATAGCCGAGCTGTTCCAGCGTATAGAGGCAGCGCCGCACCGAGGCGCGCGACAGCTGCGTGCGCTGCGCCACCTGCGAGATGGTCAGCGGGCGCTTGCGTTCCGAGAAGGCCTCCAGCACGGTCAGCCCGCGCGCCAGCGACAGCATGAAATTGGGATCGCCGGCAAAGCTGCTCAGCAAATCGGCGTGCGGCCGGGCGACGCGGACGGTGTCGGCCTGTGCATGACCGAGACCGATGGGGCGGAGGACTTCCATTGGGCTGTGCTTGTCCGGGGTTCGTTGTTCGATAATCGCGCAATCTTAAACCGGCTTGGCGCAACGGGCCAGCATTGCGTGCATCCACGTGTGTCCCGGTGGGCACGATGCTCGCTTTGTGATCGAGGCCGTACCCTGGATCGCGGACTCCTTGCCGCCTGCGTACCCGCTCCGCCACCTTGAACAACGCCATGCGGGCCAGCCCCCAGCCCACGCCGAACGCGGCGCTACCCAGCACGGAAATCGATCTGCATGGAGACTTCTGCGAAGCGGCCGGCAGCGCGGCCCGAGGCGGGGGATGATAGGAGGGTGGGCGGGGTATCACGCACTCGCGGTCGTTATCCGGCGCGCGGCGACCGCACATAAAAAAGTCGCCGCTGGGGTAGCGGCGACCGGGGAAGGGTCTGTCAATCAAGAGGGGGTCTTGCTGACAGGAAAAGTATAGACATTTGAATTAAGACATTACATACAACTTTGGTGGGGTACTCACGCATCACTTGTCGCCTCCCGCCTCAGAACGGCTTGCCGAGGTAGAGGTAGAAGCTGTATGTCCCCGCCGCGGCTCTGCCATACGCGAAATAGAGCGGCCCCAGCGGGCTGTCCAGCGCCAGGAACAGCGACCCTGACTTGAGCAGCCCGGTCGGGCTGCCCGGCACGAGCGGCGCGCCCATGCGTCCCGCCTCCAGCGAGAAGCCGGCGTAGATCCCCTGCAGCAGCGTCTGCCGCGCCAGCTTGTTGTAGTAGACCAGCCGCGCAAACTGCAGGTTGCCGCCCAGCAGCTGGCCGGTCGCATAGCCGGATTGCTGCAGGAAGCCGCCCCACTGGAACAGGTCATAGCGCGGCAGTGGGTTGCCGACATTGGTGCCGGCCTTGAACCCGAGCGAGACGGTATGGTTGCCGAACGAATGCGCATAGGTTCCTTCGGCCTGCGCCTTGACATAGGAATCGTCGGCACCGAGCCCCGGTTGCGAGGCATAGACGCGCAGCGAGGCCGCATAGCCGAAGCGCGGGAAGTCGACGCTGTCGAGCTGGTCGAAGAAGAGCCGGCCGGTAATGGCGCCGCGCTTGATCCTGCCGGGGCCCGGCGACAGCGCCTCCGGGCCGGTGCTCAGCGTGGCGTCCAGCGTGCCGGTCTGCACGCCCAGACGCAGCTCGCCGTACTTGGTGAACTGGCTGCCCACGTCCAGCGCGACGTCGAAGCGGCGCAGGTCATAGGTGGCCAGGCGGGTGCTGCCCTGGAACACGTTGACCGGCCGCCGCTCCAGCTCGATGCGCGGGGCGATGAAGAAATACTGGCGCGTGTTCAGTGGCTGGTAGAACTCGCTCATCAGCGACGTGGTCTGGCCCACCTGCGCATCGGTACGCCACTCGGCGCCAAGCGAGTTCAGCCAGGTGCGCCGGTAGCTGCCGACCAGGTTGAAGAAGGCATCGCCGCGGAAGTCCGAACTGAGCCCGAGGCCGAAGCGCAGGTAGTCGGGCCCGTACGATTTCTCGACCGCATTGACCACCAGGATGCGCTTGCCCGGCTCTTCCATGATGCCGTAGTTGACGTGCTCGAAGTCGCCGGTGCCGAACAGCCGCCGCATGTCCTGGTCGAGCGTGGCCTGGCCGAGCGGCTCGCCCGGCTTGGTCTCCATCACGGCCGTGGCTACCTCGGGGTTGACGCGGTGCAGCGGCGCCAGCTCGATCGCATCGACCGGGCGCGTGTCCGGCGGCGGCACTGCCTGCTGCACGGCGCGCAGCTGCGCGTACTGCGCCGGCGGCAGAGCCAGCGGCGCGAGGCGTTCGGCCACCTTGCGCGTCGCGGCTTCGCCAATGGGGATGGTGGCGGTCAGGTGGTCGAAGTCGGTCGCGGAAAAATCGCCCAGCGCCGGCTCGATCAGCACGTCGGCGGGAGCCAGCGAGGCCAGCGAGGCGCGCACGTTCTGCTCGGTCAGGATGTTGAGCATCTGGCCCGTCACGCCGATGATGGAGGTCAGCTCCTCGCGCTTCATCAGCGGCGTGCCGAGGTTGACGGCGATGATGACATCGGCGCCCATCGCGCGCGCCACGCCGACCGGCAGGTTGTCGGTGAGTCCGCCGTCGACCAGTAGCCGGCCCTGGTATTCCGCCGGCGCCACCGCGCCCGGCACCGACATGCTGGCGCGCATCACGTTGGCCAGCTCGCCGGCGTTGAACACCACCGGCGTGCCGGAGACCAGGTCGGTGGCGACGGCGCGGTAGGGGATCGGCAGCTTGTCGAAGTCGCGGTAGCCGGGCGTGCGCGCCAGCTGGCGCAGCACCGTTTCCAGCTGCACCCCCGAGACCGCGCCCTTGGGCAGCATCAGCCCGCTCGACTGCACGCCGATCTCCGGCGTGAACAGGTTGGTGAAGTCGTCCTGCTTTCGGCGGATGGTCAGGTCCTGGCGCGGCGGACGTTCCTTGAACAGCTTGTCGGTGCTCAGGCCGCCGACCAGCCGCTCCATCTCGGCGGGCGACATGCCGGTGGCATAGGCGCCGCCGACCAGCGAGCCCATGCTGGTGCCTGCGATGCAGTCCACCGGCACGCGCAGTTCCTCCAGCACCTTGAGCACGCCGATATGCGCGGCGCCGCGCGCCCCGCCGCCGGACAACACCAGGCAGATGCGCGGGCGTGTGCCGCGCGCTGGCGCGGCGGTGGCGGCCGGCGTGCCGATCACGGCCGGCGCCGCAGGGGCCAGGGGGGAGATCGCTGGCGCCGGCATGTCCGGCGCGCTCGATGCGGTCGCTGCGTCCGGCGCGGCCCGGGCGCCCACGGCAAGGCACGCCGCCAGCGCAAGCGCTGCCAGCCGCAGGATCCGCAACCCGTGGGGTGTGGCTGCCTTCATGTCGTCGTCCGTTCAGCAGGCAGCCGCAATGCGGCGCCGGTTGCCCGGTCTGTGCGCGGCCGGGATGGGCGTCGGCTTATCTTCGGGCAAAAACGCGGCGCGCGGGCCGCCCGGCGCCCGTGCCGCAAAACAATTCATCATGCCGCTCGGAAGCGTGCAGATCGGCATCTGCGGCCGGCAGCGCGCTGCGCAAGCTGCCTGCAATGACTAAGATGAACGCAGGCCAAGGCGGGTGGGGAATGCATGTACGGTTATTTCTTTTGCCAGACCGCGGCGGGGCAACTGACGCTGATTCCCCGCCAGAAGGACTGGATGCTGATGCTGGGCAATGGCGTGATGGGACGGTACCCGAGTGCCCAGGCAGCGGTGGATGCCCTGCACGACGGCGCGATCTGCGTGCAGGGCCGGCGTATCGACGCGATCGCGCTGGGCGTGCCGCCACGCGCGCACGACTGGCTCTACCATGTACTGAGCCGCTGAAGCCGCCAGCGGCGCACCCGGCGGGCGGCATGGAACCGCACGGACCGCACGGACCGCGAAGAAGGGGGAATCGCCATGACCGTACTGGTGGAGTGGACCCGCGAACATACCTGCCGGCTGTTCCCGATGTCGGCCGAATACCATCGCGCCGGGGGTAGCGAGGTGCAGGTGAGCTGGCAGGCAGAGCCGCCCGGCTCGCCGGGCCGCTGCCGCGTCAGTGCGTCGCTCGCGTTCGACCAGGACGTGATCGATGCCGTCTACCTGGCCGATCCGCCCGAGCTGGCCCGCATCGGTGCGCGGCTGGCCGACCTGGTGGCGCGCTGGCTTGCCGATGACGATATGGCCTGCCTGTCCGGCACGGCGCTGGTGATCCCGGTCGGCAACGTGCTGCTGAGCCACTGAGGGCCACTGCTGCGGCGCTGCCGCGGCGGCGGGGCGGCGGCGTGGTTGGCGCCGGCGGCATATACTGGCGGCTGATCCGCCAAATCCGCCCGCAGCGGCGTGCAGTCCGTGCCCCAAGCGTCTCCCGTCAACCCTGCCGTCAACCCCGTCGATGACCCGCGCCCCGTACCACCCGAGCGGCCCGGCGACGACGAATGCTGCGGCTCCGGCTGCGATCCCTGCATCTTCGATTACTACTACCAGGAACTGGACCGCTACCGCGAGGAACTGCGCGCGTGGGAAGCGCGCCAGGCCGCGCGGCACGCGGAGGATCCGGCCAGCGCGGAGGATCCGGCCAATTGAACGCGTTGCTCGACTTCGTTCGGCGCCATCCGCGCCTGTTCGTGCTGACCGGCGCCGGCATCAGCACGGATTCCGGGATCCCCGGCTATCGCGACGCGCGCGGCCAGTGGCAGCGTTCGCAGCCGATCACGCTGCAGGCCTTTCTCGGCTCGCACGCCGGGCGCCAGCGCTATTGGGCGCGCAGCATGCTGGGCTGGCCGGTGGCGTGGCAGGCGCGGCCCAACGGCGCCCATCAGGCGCTGGTCCGGCTGGGCGAGCAGGGCCGCCTGGGAGCGCTGGTCACGCAGAATGTCGACGGCCTGCACCAGCGCGCCGGCAGCCGCGACGTGATCGAGCTGCACGGCAGCCTGGGCAGCGCCATCTGTCTGGACTGCGGCGCGCGCCATGACCGCGCCGGCCTGCAGGACTGGCTGCTGGACCGGAACGCCGCGTTGCGCGACGTGATCGCCGAGCCGGCCGCCGATGGCGACGTGCATTTCGAATCGCCGCTGTTCGCGCAGTTCCGCGTGCCCGAGTGCGGACGCTGCGGCGGCATCCTCAAGCCGGACGTGGTCTTCTTCGGCGAGTCGGTGCCGCGCGCGCGCGTCGATGCCGCGCGTGCGGCGCTGGAGGCCGCCGACGCGATGCTGGTGGTGGGCTCGTCGCTGATGGTCTACTCGGGCTACCGCTTCTGCGTCTGGGCCGGACAGATGGGCAAGCCGGTGGCGGCGCTCAACCTCGGCACCACGCGCGCGGACGGCATGCTGGCGCTGAAGGTCGAAGCCGGCTGCGCGCCGGCGCTGCAGGCGCTGGTGGCGCAGCTCGATGCAGGCGCCGCAGATTGAGCGGTGGCCAGATCATGGATGCCGCCGTTGACGCGGCCGCCGCACAGGCATAGCATCGGCAGACTTCGCATCAAATTCCCGATTTCGTCATGACCGCAGACCGCCATCGCCCCGTCAACGCCGCACCGCCGTGCGACGCGTTGCCGTGCGTGCGTCGTCAGCCTGCGTTCGTCTCTGTCGCACCGCCGCCGTTCTCCGGCGGCGCGCATCCGCCCCCGCCGCCACGCGGCTGACGGGCGCGCATCGCGCCCCGAATCGCAGCACTCTCGTCCCCGGTTTTCACGCCTGCGCGTGCCTGACGGCACGGTAGCCGCGCGCCTGTGCGCCGCTGCCGGCCGCCGTGGGTTGTTGGGCGCGCCTGCGCGCCGGGGTCTGCCATGCTTTCGACAGATGACATTCCATGACCACCGAAAAAGACTGCGCGGCGCAACTTGGCGCCGCGACCGATGCCCGGCATGCGGTATCCGCCGCGCCGTGGGCCACACCCCTGTTCGTGCTGCTGTGGAGCAGCGGCGCCATCGCGGCGCGCCTGGGGCTTGACCACGCCACGCCTTTTGCGCTGCTGACGTTGCGCTTCGCCCTGACGCTGGCCGTGCTGGGCGCCATCGGCCTGGCGCGCGGCCATGTGCTGCCCCCGCGGGGCGAACGGCTGCATGTGGCGCTGACCGGCCTGCTGCTGATCGGCGGCTACGCCGTGTTCTATTTCCTCGCACTCGACCACGGCATGACGCCCGGCGTGCTTGCCACCGTGCTGGGCGCGCAACCGATGCTGACCCTATTGCTGACCGAGCGACGCTACAACACCGCCCGCATGGCGGGCCTGGCGCTCGCGCTTGCCGGGTTGGCGCTGGTGGTCGCGGACAGCCTGCTGCTGGCACGGCTTTCCCTGGCGGGCGTGTTGTGCGGGCTGGCATCGCTGGCTTGCATGACCGTCGGCGCCATCCTGCAGAAGCGCATCACGCGCGAGCCGGCGCAGGTGCTGCCGCTGCAGACCGGCGCCAGCCTCGCGGCATGCCTGCTGTGCCTGCCGTTCCAGCCCTTTGCTTTCGAGGTATCGCTGGCGTTCGCGCTGCCGCTGCTGTGGCTGACGCTGGTCATCTCGATCGGCGCCACACTGCTGTTCTACCGGCTGATCCGCGCGGGCAACCTGGTCAACGTGACCAGCCTGTTCTACCTGGTCCCTGCCGGCACCGCCGTGCTGGACTACCTGCTGCTGGGCAACCGGATGGCGCCGCTGGCGATTGCCGGGATGGCGGCGGTGCTGGCGGGACTGTCGCTGGTGTTCCGCGGCAAGCGGGATACGTTGCGCCGTTAGCGGTTCTTCACTTCGACCCGTACTTCGTCCTTGCCGACCGTGATCGTCCCCGGCTCGACCTCCTTGCCGCCGAAGCGCAATTCCTCGGGTTTGAAGGTGTAGACCGGATAGTCCTTCAGCAACTGCTGCGCGACGACCGCGCCGATGGCATTGAGCTGCTCGCGGTACTGGGCCATGCCGTTGACCTCCACTTGCTGCACAGTGGGGTTGTCGAGCAGCACGGCGCGCTGGCCGGGGTCGTAGCGCACGCCGCTATTGAGCGCCAGCGTGCCGTCGACCGGCGGCGAGGGCAGCAGTGCGTTGGTCAGGCGTGCGTCGACATGGGTGGTGAGCCGGTTGCTGGCCTCGTCGAGTACCAGACGGGGGTGGCTCAGCTGCACGGTCACC
The DNA here is from genome assembly GCF_017815025.1 of Cupriavidus phytohabitans. Lineage (NCBI taxonomy): Bacteria > Pseudomonadati > Pseudomonadota > Betaproteobacteria > Burkholderiales > Burkholderiaceae > Cupriavidus > Cupriavidus phytohabitans. The sequence continues at coordinate 37,109 of NZ_JAGIQB010000011.1, read as the reverse complement.
ACTTCCGCGTAGCGCAGCGTGGCGGGAAAGCGCTGCTCCAGCGCGGCCTGCAGTTCCTGGCGGGTCAGCGTGTATTCGCCGGTCCAGACGTTGTAGCCGGCCAGGGCGGGCGTGGCAGCGGCGCAGACAGCCGCGGCGGCAAGGAACAAGGAAGGGCGCAGGCGCATGTGGCGGATCGTGCGCGCCTCGCCGGCGCGCCATGGATGGGTGTCAGCCAGTCAGACCGCGCGCGCGGGACGGCGTTCCGTCACATGGCAGATGCGTACCCTGCGCGCGGCATCAGTAGTGCGGCGGGATTTCCTGCAGGGGATCGGACTCCGCCGCCGTCGACGTGGCGCTGCGCAACTGCTGGTAGAGGGCGCGAAACTGCCCCTGCAACAGGTCGATCTGCTGCTGCTGCCGGGCCACGGTAGCGTTGAGCGTTTCGAGCAGGTCTTCCTGGAAGGCGAGCTTGATTTCGAGTTCCGTGATGCGTTCGTCCATGGCGCGTGGCTGTCGTGGGTTCGCCGGTTCCTCCGGCTGGCGGCGCGCATTGTAATCCCGTATGCCGCCACCGCCGGCGAAACCGCACGCGCCGCGCTTATTTCTGCTCGGTGATCAACATCCACATGATGCCGAAGCGGTCGCTCACCATGCCGAACTGCTCGGCGAAGAAGGTCTTGTCCAGCGGCATCACCACCTGGCCGCCTTCCTTCAGGGCGTTGAAGGCCTTTTCCACCCCGGCCTTGTCGGCAAAGCTGATGGTCAGGCCGAAGCCCTCGAACTTGGGCTGGTTCGAGCAGCGGCCGTCGGACGCCATGATCACGCTGTCGCCGATCTGGAATTCCATATGCATGACCTTGTCTTCCGTTCCCGGCGGAGCCTGGCAGCTGGGATCGGCCTTTTCCGGCTCGGGGTTCTCCTTGAACGTCATCCGCATGTTCACCTTGGCGCCAAGGGTCTTCTTGTAGAACTCGACAGCTTCATCGCAACGACCTTCAAGAAAGAGATAGGGCTGGACTTGCATGACAACTCCTGTAAAGGAGGCTGCCCGGGCGGGCAGCCAGGAAGAACGTAGCCATCGTACGGACGGATGGTCGCGAGGATCCGGCAACGGGCGCAACGGTATTGTGTACGCCGTCCACAATACCTTAGCAAACAAAGTGGCCGGTGTCCACATCAATGCGAGGCCGGTTGTCGGCGAGACCGTGCGCGCCGTGCTGCACTAGAATGCCCGCGAACCGTCTCGATCCGGTTCTCGCCTGACCCACTTTAGACATCCGGGGCTGCCTTGCGTTACGAACTGACCGACCTGCGCCTGTTCCAGGCGATCGCCGATGCACAAAGTCTTTCCGGCGGTGCTTCGGCCACGCATATCACCGCATCGGCGGCAAGCTACAGGCTGAAGAACCTGGAACATGCGATGGGCACGCCGCTGTTCGTGCGCACTGCGCGCGGCATGGAGCTGACGCCGGCTGGGGAAACACTGCTGGTCCATGTGCGCGAGCTGCTGCTCGGCGTCGAGCGCATGCACGGCGAGGTGGGCCGTTTCTCGGCGGGCCTGAAAGGCAATATCCGGCTGCTGGCCAACAGCAGCTCGCTGAACGGCTTCATCATCCCGAGCGTGAGCCGCTTCCTGCTGGCCAACCCGGACGTGAACATCGACCTCGAAGAACGCGCCAGCCAGGCGATCCTGACCGCGGTGGCTGCACACGAGGCCGACGTCGGCATCCTCGCCGGCGATTTCGAGACCACCGGCGTGCGCTCGGTGCGCTATGCGCGCGACGAGCTGATCCTGGCGGTGGCGGCGGAGCATCCGCTGGCGCGCGAGCCGGAGGTGCGCTTCGGCGCGGCGCTGGCCTTCGACTTTGTCTGCATGAGCCGCACCAGCAGCAACTTCCTGTTCCTGCGCGAGATGGCGCAGCGCGCGGGCAAGAGCCCGAACGTGCGGCTGCATGCGCACAGCTTCGATGCGGTGCTGTCGCTGGCCGAGGCGGGGGTGGGCGTGGCGCTGGTGCCGCGCAGCGTGGCCGCACAGGCACTGCGCGAAGCGCGCGTGGTGGGGGTGAGGCTGGCCGAGCCGTGGGCGCTGCGCGAACTCAACCTGATCGTGCGCGCCGACGGCAAGCTGCCGGCATTTGCCGAGGCGTTCGCGCAGTTCCTGCTTAACGATCCGCGCGTGGTGGCCACGCGCGAAGGCGGCGCCGTGGCCAGCACGGCGCCATAGCGCAAATCAGCGCTTGCGGTTGAGGAACGTAGCCATATGCTGCTGCGGCTCGCCGGTGTCGAACGCGCTGCCGAATTCCGCCACGCTGTTGTTGATCGACACATCGACCGGCGCGTCCTCCCACTCGCGCAGCAAACGCTTCTGCTGGCGCACGGCGACGGGACCGAACCCCGCCAGCAGCGCGGCCACGCGCTCGACCTCCTGGTCCAGCGCATCCAGCGGCACCACGCGGCTGACCAGCCCCCACTGCAGCGAGTCTTCGGCGTTGACGATCTCGCCCGTCAGCAGCAGCCATGACGCGCGCGCATTGCCGATCAGGCGCGGCATCAGCGCGGCGTGGATCACCGACGGGATGCCGACCTTGACCTCGGGCATGCCGAGCTGCGCATTGTCGGCGGCGATGCGGATATCGCACGCCAGCGCCAGCTCCAGCCCGCCGCCCAGGCACCAGCCCGGCATGCGCGCGATCACCGGCGCCGGGCAGTGGCGCACCGCATCGCACAGGCGGCGCAGGCCGCTGATGAAGGCCTGCGCGCTGGCGCGGTCCAGCGCGGCCATTTCCTTGATGTCGGCGCCGCCGATAAAGCCCTTGTCGCCGGTGCCGCGCAGCACCACCACGCGCACGGCGTCGTTGGCGGCCAGCGCCTCGAGCGCGCGCGTGGCCGAGGCGATCACCGGCGTGCCGAGGATGTTGAGGGAACCCGCGTCGCGGATGGTGACGGTGGCAATGCCGCGCGCGTCGATATCGACGCCGGCGTGCTGTTCCTGGATGGTTTCGCTCATGTCGGTCCTTGCTGGTGGCTCGCTTACTGAAGCCTGGTGAAGTGGATATCGTCGACGACCTGCTTCCAGTGCGCATTCTGCCCGCGCACCAGTTCGGAAAACGCCTGGCGCGAGGTGGGTGCCGGGATCGCGCCCTGCTTCTCGATCGCGGCGATCACGTCGGGCTCGGCCAGCACCTTGCGCACGGCCTGGTTCAGCTTGTCGAGGATGGGAGCGGGCGTGCCGGCCGGCGCGGCCAGTCCGAACCACGACGGATTGTTCATCGCCGGCAAGCCGGCTTCGGCATAGGTCGGCACATTGGGCAGCACCTTCAGCCGCTGCTTCGCCGCGACCGCCAGCGGCTTCAGCCGCCCACCCTGGATCAGGGCGGACGACGACGGGATGTTGTCGAACACGACCTGGATCTGGCCCGCGACCGCATCGTTGAGCGCCGGGCCCAGGCCCTTGTAGGGCACGTGCAGCATGCGCGTGCCGGTCGTGTTCATGAACAGTTCGCCGTTCATGTGGCTCAGGCCGCCATTGCCCGACGAGCCGAACGAATATTTGCCCGGATTGGCTTTCAGCAGCTTGATGAAGGACTGCAGGTCTGCCGCGGGGAACGACGGGTTCACCACCAGCACATTCGGCACGTCGGCGAGGTTGCTGATCGGCGCGAAATCCTTCACCGGGTCATACGCGGTCTTGACGTAGACGTTGGGGTTGACCGCATGCGAGCTTTCCACCTCCATCACCAGCGTGTAGCCGTCGGCAGGCTGCCTGGCGGCATAGGCGCTGCCCACGGCGCCGCCGGCGCCCGGGCGGTTCTCGACCACCACCGGCTGGCCCAGCACCGGGCCCAGGTGGGTGCCGACGATGCGGGCGATGATGTCGGTGGTGCCGCCCGCGGCGTAGGGCACGACCAGCTTGATCGGGCGGTCGGGGTAGGCGCTGGCCTGCGCGGCGCCGGCAGCGGCGAGCGCGGCGAACAGGGCAACGGTGGCAAGGACTGGTTTCATCGGGTGTCTCCGGAGCAGGGTTTGTCGGTCTTCGGTCTTGTCTGGGCAGGACATCAGTTGGCGGCGCCGTGCTCGCCCAGCAGCGGCGGCGGCACGAGCGGGCCGTCGTGGCCCGCCAGCATCGGGTTGCGCACCATCGGCACGCGGCCCATGACGGGGTGCTCCGCCACCTGCATCAGGCCGCGGTGCCGCACCTGCGGATGGGCGAAGACCTCATCCATGGTGTGGATCGGGCCCCAAGGCACACCGTTGGCGTCGAACGCATCGGTCCAGGCGGCGCGCGTGCGGGTCGGGAATAGTTCAGTCAGCAGCGCGCGCAGCGCCGGCAGGTGCTCGATGCGCGCCGAGTTGGTAGCGTAGCGCGGGTCCTGCGCCAGCCCGGGCATGCCCGCCACCGCGCAGAAGCGCGCGAACTGGCCGTCATTGCCGATCGCAAGAATCAGGTGCCCGTCGGCGCAACGGAACACTTCATACGGGGCGCAGTTGGGATGCGCGTTGCCGCTGCGCTGGGGGTTCTGGCCAGAGACCAGGTAGTTGGCAGCCTGGTTGGCATTCATCGCCACGGCCACGTCGAGCAGGGCGATGTCGAGGTGAGCGCCAGCTCCGGTCGAGTGCCGCTGGTAGAGCGCGGCCAGCACCGCCGAGGTCGCATACATGCCGGTGCTCAGGTCGACCACCGCCACGCCGGTGCGCAGCGGTCCCGCGCCCGGTGCGCCGTCGGGCTGGCCGGTATAGCTCATCAGGCCGCCCATGCCCTGGAACACATAGTCGTAGCCGGGCTTGTCGGCCATCGGCCCGTCCTGGCCGAAGCCGGTGATCGACAGGTAGACCAGGCGGGGATTGATCGCCTTGAGGGTTTCGTAGTCGAGCCCATAGCGGCCCAGCGTGCCGACCTTGTAGTTCTCGACCAGCACGTCCGCTTCGCGCGCCAGCTCACGCACCTGCGCGGCGCCTTCCGGCGTGCTGTAGTCGATCGCCACGGAGCGCTTGCCGCGGTTGCAGCAGATGAAATAGCCCGACAGGCGCGGATCGCCATCGGTGCCGGCCGGTGCGTCGAGGTAGGGCGGGCCCCAGCCGCGGGTGTCGTCGCCGTGCCGGGGGTGCTCGACCTTGGTCACCTCGGCGCCCAGGTCGGCCAGGTTCTGGGTGCACCAGGGACCGGCGAGAATGCGCGACAGGTCCAGGACCCGGACCCCTTCCAAGGCGCGATGCAACATGACGACTCCGCTCTCAAAACGACGATGCGGCGCAGTATAGGGAGAGGTTCCGGGGGCGAACCAGTCGAGAGTTTTGAAGGGTGCGTTCGCGGCTTTTCAACGCTGCACCGGGGTGCTGCCAACGGCCCGGCGGCGGCGGCCGTTTGGCGCGTGGGCGCTGCCGTGTCACAATTCGCGTTTGGCACTGACTCGGCCCGTGACTCGGCCGGCCGCGTCGCCGTGCTTCCGCGCGCGCTGGCGCTTTTCGCGCAGCGTGGCGGAAGCCCGCCCAAGAGCCGACAAATTCACTTAGATTTCTGGCGATGACTACCATCCTGCAGCACATTCCTACCGGCGAGCGCGTCGGTATCGCCTTCTCCGGCGGCCTTGACACCAGCGCGGCACTCCTCTGGATGCGCCAGAAGGGCGCCGTCCCCTACGCCTACACCGCCAACCTGGGCCAGCCCGACGAGCCCGACTACGACGACATCCCGCGCCGCGCCAAGGCCTACGGCGCCGAGGAAGCCCGCCTGGTCGACTGCCGCACGCAACTGGTGGCCGAGGGCATCGCCGCCCTGCAGTGCGGCGCGTTCCACATCTCCACCGCCGGCATCACCTACTTCAACACCACCCCGATCGGCCGCGCTGTCACCGGCACTATGCTGGTCGCCGCGATGAAGGAAGATGGCGTCAATATCTGGGGCGATGGCAGCACGTTCAAGGGCAATGACATCGAGCGCTTCTACCGCTACGGCCTCCTGACCAACCCCGGCCTGCAGATCTACAAGCCGTGGCTGGACCAGCAGTTCATCGACGAACTGGGCGGCCGCGCCGAGATGTCCGAGTTCATGCGCCAGAACGGCTTCGACTACAAGATGTCGGCAGAGAAGGCGTACTCGACCGACTCCAACATGCTGGGCGCCACTCACGAGGCCAAGGACCTGGAGCACCTGGATTCGGGCATCCGCATCGTCCAGCCGATCATGGGCGTGCAGTTCTGGCGCGACGACGTCGAAGTCAAGCGCGAGGAAGTCACCGTGCGTTTCGAGGAAGGCCAGCCGGTCGCGCTGAACGGCCAGACCTTCGCCAACGCCGTCGACCTGTTCATGGAAGCCAACCGCATCGGCGGCCGCCATGGCCTGGGCATGAGCGACCAGATCGAGAACCGCATCATCGAAGCCAAGAGCCGCGGCATCTACGAAGCCCCGGGCCTGGCGCTGCTGTTCATCGCCTACGAGCGCCTGACCACCGGCATCCACAACGAAGACACCATCGAGCAGTACCGCGACAACGGCCGCCGCCTGGGCCGCTTGCTGTACCAGGGCCGCTGGTTCGATCCGCAAGCCATCATGCTGCGCGAAACCGCCCAGCGCTGGGTGGCCGGCGCCATCACCGGCGAAGTCACCATCGAACTGCGCCGCGGCAACGACTACTCGATCCTGAACACCACCTCGCCCAACCTGACCTACAAGCCGGAACGGCTGACCATGGAAAAGGGCGAGTCGATGTTCACCCCGCTGGACCGCATCGGCCAGCTGACCATGCGTACGCTGGATATCGTCGATACGCGCGAGAAGCTGCAGACGTATGCGAAGACGGGCCTGTTGTCGACGCAGGTGAGCGCTTCGCTGCCGAAGCTGGAAGACTGATTGGGGTTTGCGCTGGCTGGCGCGACCTGCTTGTAGAAAACCGGCACCGTGAGTGCCGGTTTTTTTTACGCCGTCTCCAAGCAACGCGGGCTGGATGGCGCATCGTGTGTTGTGTAAAGTTGCGCAAATGAAGAGCGCGGATCTGATCAGGCAACTGACGTCCGACGGCTGGTATTTGACGCACATCGTCGGATCGCACCATCAGTTCAGGCACCCCACCAAAGCAGGAAAGGTAACGGTGCCTCACCCGAAGAAAGCAGCCCTATGCTATATCCCGTCCATATCGAGCCTGGCGACGCGAAGCACGCGCACGGCATCTCGTTCCCGGATTTCCCCGGATGCTTTTCCGCTGCCGATGACTGGGCGGACATTCCGGCCAACGCGCAGGAGGCTGTCGAAGCTCACTTTGCCGACGGAGAGCCTGTTCCCGAACCATCCAGTCCGGAGCGCTGGTTTCATCATCCTCAGTATCAGGGCGGCATCTGGATGCTGGTGGATATCGACCTGTCACGCGTGAACACGAGAGCCGTACGAGTGAATATCAGCTTGCCAGAGCGTTTGGTCCAGCAAATCGATGATGCTGCCAAGAGCCGGCATATGAGCCGATCGGCATTTCTCGCGCTCGCGGCACAGCACGAGATGGAACAGGGCTGATCGCCGGCTGACGCGAACGCCATTCCTGGCGGCGTACACTGTGGCCTCGAGACCACCGGAGCCACCACCCAATGTCCTCCCTGCGCAGCCTCTACCCCGAAATCGAGCCCTACCACACCGGTACGCTCGATGTCGGCGACGGCCACGTCCTCTATTACGAGCGTGTCGGCACGCCGGGCGCCAAGCCGGCGGTGTTCCTGCACGGCGGGCCTGGAGGCGGGGTCTCGGCCGACCATCGGCGGCTGTTCGACCCGGCGCGCTATGACGTGCTGCTCTTCGACCAGCGCGGCTGCGGACGATCGACGCCGCATGCGGGGCTGGAGAACAACACCACGTGGCACCTGGTCGACGATATCGAGCGGCTGCGCGAACTGGCCGGCGTGGAGCGCTGGCTGGTATTCGGCGGTTCCTGGGGCTCGACGCTCGCGCTGGCCTATGCGCAGAAGCATCCGCAACGCGTCAGCGAGCTGGTGCTGCGCGGCATCTACACGGTGTCGCAGGCAGAGCTGGACTGGTACTACCAGTACGGCGTGTCCGAGATATTCCCCGAGAAATGGGAGCGCTTCCAGGCGCCGGTGCCCGAGGCGGAGCGCGGCAACATGATGGCGGCCTATCGCAAGCTGCTGACCGGCGACGACAAGGACAAGCAGGTCGAAGCCGCGCGTGCCTGGAGCGTGTGGGAGGGCGAGACCATCACGCTGCTGCCGGATGCCGGCAACAGCGCCAAACATGATGACAGCCACTTCGCGCTGGCTTTCGCGCGGCTGGAAAACCATTACTTCACGCACCGCTGCTGGCTGGAGGATGGGCAGCTGCTGCGCGACGCAGGCAAGCTGGCCGATATCCCCGGCGTTATCGTGCATGGGCGCTATGACATGCCGTGCCCGGTGCGCTATGCCCATGCCCTGCACAAGGCGTGGCCGAAGGCGGATTTTCACCTGATCGAAGGGGCAGGCCACGCGTGGACGGAACCGGGGATCATGGACCAGCTGATCGCCGCCACCGACCGCTTCGCCGCGGCGTAGCCCGGCCGGGCCAACAGGAGACAGGAGACAGGAGACAGGAGACAGGAGACAGGAGACCGCAATGCAGCCCACGATGCAGCTTTATGCCCACCCGTTTTCCTCCTACTGCCAGAAGGTGCTGATCGCGCTGTACGAGAACGCGATCCCGTTCGAGTTTCGCATGCTGTCGCCCGACCATCCCGAGCATGCAGCCGAACATGCGCGCTTATGGCCATTGCAGCGGATGCCGCTGCTGGTGGACGGTCCGCGCACGGTGTTCGAGTCCAGCATCATCATCGAATACCTCGACCAGCATCACCGGGGCGCGGTGCGCTGGCTGCCTGAGGCGCCCGATGACGCGCTCGAAGTCCGCCTGCTGGACCGCTTCTTCGACCAGTACGTGATGACGCCGATGCAGCGCATCGTGCTCGACTATCTCCGTCCCGCTGACCACCGCGATGCCTGTGGCGTGGCCGAGGCGCACAAGCTGCTGGAAAGCGCCTACGCCTGGCTGGACGCCAGGCTCGCCGGCCGCCAATGGGCTGCGGGGACGGCTTTCACGCTGGCCGATTGCGCGGCGGCACCGTCGCTGTTCTATGCGGACTGGGTGCATCCCGTTCCTGCGGCGTGCCCCCATGTGCGCGCGTATCGCTCCCGGCTGCTGGCCCGGCCATCCTTCAGCCGGGCCGTCGACGAGGCGCGGCCCTACCGCTCGTTCTTTCCGCCGGGCGCTCCGGACCGGGACTGAGCAGCGAGCGTCCGCGTCAGCCAGCACTTGCTCTCGCCGGACGCTGCACCCCTTGCGGGTCGCTGCCGGCGCTGCCAGGGACAGCGCCGGCGGAAGGACGGCGGAATGACGGTGCCTTACCCGAACATCCCGCCGTTGACCGAAATCACCTGCCGCGTGATATAGCCGGCATCGGGCGACATCAGGAAGGCGACGGCGGCAGCAACCTCGTCCGGCGTGCCCATGCGCCGCGCCGGGATCAGGCGCAGCGCTTCCTCGCGCACGTGCGGCTCGACCATGTCGGTGTCGATCAGGCCGGGTGCGACGCAGTTGACCGTGATGGCGCGCTTGGCCAGTTCGATGGCAAGCGCCTTGGTCGCGCCGATGATGCCCGCCTTGGCGGCGCTGTAGTTGGCCTGCCCGCGGTTGCCGACCAGTCCGGAGACCGATGACAGCGTGACGATGCGGCCAGGCTGGCGGCGCTGCACCATCGGCATCACCACCGGGTTGAGCACGTTGTAGAAGGCGTCGAGGTTGGTGTGCACCACCTCGTCCCACTCGGCGCCGGTCATGGCCGGGAACGCCGCGTCGCGGGCCAGCCCGGCGTTGCAGACCACGCCGTAGTAGCAGCCGTGCGTGGCAATGTCGGCCAGCAGCGCGGCCGCTGCCTCGTCCCGGCGGCTGACGTCGAAGCACAGCACGCGCGACCTGCTGCCATGGGCGCGCACCGCGTCGGCCACGGCTTCGGCCTCGTCGCGGCGGGCGCGGCAATGGACCACCACGTCATAGCCGTCACGCGCCAGGCGCAGCGCGATGGCGCGGCCGATGCCGCGCGACGATCCGGTGACCAGTACGGTCGGATTGGTCATGCTTGTTGTCCTAGCAGTTGGGCCGTGCCGGCTCGGCGGCGGCCGTCAGACGTTGCAGAATTCTTCGAGTACCGCCATGCGGCGGCGCGGATCGGCGACGAACGGGTTGTTGCGGTCCCATGCATATCCGGCCAGCACCGCGCTGATCATGCCGCGGATCTCAGGCGTGGCATTGGGGTGGAAGATCAGCTTCTGGAAGCGGCCTTCATACCATGCTTCAACAAAGACGCGGAAGCAATCCACGCCAGCGCGCAGCGGCTGCGCGAAATCTTTCTCCCAGTCCACCGTTTCGCCGCCGAGCTGGCGCACCAGGCAGTCAGCGGCCAGGCTGGCCGACTTGAAGGCGATGGTGACGCCGGAGGAAAACACCGGATCGAGGAATTCGCCGGCATTGCCCAGCAGCGCGTAGCCATTGCCCCACAGCGAACTGACGTTGGCCGAATAGCCCGCGATCTGGCGCGCCGGGGTGTCCCAGCAGGCATCGGCAAGCAGGCTGGCCAGTCCGGGCTCCTCGGCCACCAGCGCGCGCAGCCGCTCGGTCTCGGTGCCGGTGTAGTTTTCCAGGAATGCCTTCTCCGCGACCACGCCGAGCGAGCAGCGGCCGTCCGAGAACGGGATGGTCCAGTACCACACGTCCGGGTGCCGCGGATGCACGCTGATCAGGATCTTGTTGCGGTCAAAGGCTCCCGGCGCGATCCGGTCTTCGACATGGGTGAAGAGCGCGCTGCGCACCGGGAAGCCCGACGGCGACTCCAGCTTGAGCAGGCGCGGCAGGATGCGGCCGAAGCCCGAGGCATCGAGCAGGAATTTCGCGCGCACCCGGTACTGGCTGCCATCCGGCGCGCGCACCGTCACCTCCGGCTGCGCGCCGCTGACATCGACGTTCTCGACGAGATGCGCGAAGCGGACTTCGGCGCCCTGGCGTGCCGCCTCGCGGATCAGCACATCGTCGAAGCGGGAGCGCTGTACCTGATAGGTCGTGCCCCAGCCGGGAGAGAATTTTTCCCGGAAGTCGAAGGCGGTGTGCTGGCCGGCGCGTGAGAACGCCGCGCCGTTCTTGTACTGGAAGCCGGCTTCCACCACCGCGCGCAGCATGCCGGCGCTTTCGATATAGGCCATGCTCTGCGGCAGCAGGCTCTCGCCGATCGAAAAGCGCGGGAAGATTTCCTTCTCGATCACCAGTACCGGGATTCCGTGCTTGCGCAGCAAGCCCGCCGCGACCGAGCCGGCAGGGCCTGCGCCGATGATGACGACATCCGTGGTTTCCGTTTGCATTGGTGTCCGATCCTTGTTCCTGGTCAGGCCGGCGGGGTGAGCGCCGGCAAACGCAAGAATATGGCGGCAAAACGCCGCCAGTTGGCGTGCCAGCAACATCTTGAAACCATTTCAGGCCGCTGTCGCGCGGAATCAGGCGTGCAGCAAAGGCCTGACAAGGCACGCAATAAAAGCAGCATGGCAGCCGCGTTTATTTCGCTGTCAGCCGCCTGCCGGTGCTTGCCGGCAAGCTGGCCGAACTCCCGGCAAAATGTGGGACCGTGGTCACACAACCTTTCCGGAGAACCCATGCCAGACACCACCATGCCCTACCGCCGCCTCGGCGCCAGCAACCTCCGCGTCTCGGCGCTGTGCCTGGGCACCATGATGTTTGCCGACCAGACCGACGAAGCCGAGGCGGCGCGCATCGTTGCCAGCGCGCGTGACCACGGCGTGAATTTCATCGATACCGCCGACGTCTACACCAAGGGCGCGTCGGAGCAGATGGTCGGCAGGCTGCTGGCCGCCAACCGCCACGACTGGGTGCTGGCGACCAAGCTCGGCAACGCCATGCAGTCCGCACCCAATCACTCGCACTACTCGCGCGTGTGGATCGCGCGCGCGGTCGAGGACAGCCTGCACCGGCTCACGACCGACTACATCGACATCCTCTACCTGCACCGTGACTATCCCGGCGAAAACCTGGAAGAGGCGGTCCGCGCGATGGGCGACCTGGTGCGCAGCGGCAAGATCCGCTACTGGGCGGTGTCGAACTTCCGCGGCTGGCGCATCGCCGAGATCGCCCGGCTGTGCGGCGAACTGGGCGTGCCGCGCCCGGTGACCTGCCAGCCGTACTACAACCTGCTGAATCGCCTGCCCGAGGTGGAGATCCTGCCGGCTTGCGAGCACTATGGCCTCGGCGTGGTGCCCTACAGCCCGGTGGCGCGCGGCGTGCTGACCGGCAAGTATGCGCCCGGCCAGGCGCCTGACCAGGGCACGCGCGCCGGCCGTGCCGACCGCCGCATGATGGAAACCGAGTTCCGCGAGGAATCGCTGGTGATCGCGCAACAACTCAAGGCGCATGCCGAGGCGCGCGGCCTGACGCCGGGGCAGTTCGCCACGGCGTGGGTGCTGGCCAACCCCATCGTCTCGTCGGTCATCGCGGGGCCACGCACGCTGGCGCAGTTCGAAGACTACTTCGGTGCGCTCGGCGTCGCGATCACGCCCGAGGAAGAATCGATGATCGATGCGCTGGTCGTGCCGGGGCATGCGTCGACCCACGGCTACAACGACCCGGGCTACCCGTTCGGGGGAAGGCCGGTGGCACGCGCGCAGCAGGCATGACTGCGACGCACGCCGGTGGTGCGGGACCACGCACCGGCATGTGGCGCAAACGCGTCTCCGAATGGCGCGCGTTAACGACGGCGCGATGAGCGGCGCGGTCAATGACATGATGACCACACGCATGCTTGCTGCACGCCGGCCCGACTCCTACTAATATCAAGACAGGCGGCACGCGCAATGCGCGTGCCGCGAGAACATTGCGCTTCGAGCCGGTGCGCGGATTCCGATGCGCGCAACGCCGGTCAAACAGGGAAGCCCAAACGTGTCGCGTCGTGGCTGGATTTTCGCTGGCTTGGCGGTCGCCCTCACCGGGGGCGTCTACGTCGTGTATAGCTTTGTGGCGAGCGAAGTGCGCAATTCGCACTGGCAGGCGCGGCTCATCGGCGAACTCGGCCAGCGGCTGACCTTCGAGATCCAGCCTGGCGCCAGCGACAGCATCCGCTTCCCGCATTCCGGTCCGTATGATGCACGCATGGGCTACGGCCTGCTGCCGCAGTTCGCGCAGCGGCTGCAGCAGCGCGGCTACGTTCCCGCCGAACAGGCGCGCATGTCGCCTGACATGGTCAGGCTGATGGATCAGGGCTTGTTCGCGCCTTACCGCGAGAAGAACCAGGCCGGCCTCCTGCTGCGCGACTGCAACGGGCTGACGCTGGCGTTCGAGCGCTATCCGCAGCGCCAGTATCCCGATTTCGCCACGGTGCCGCCGCTGCTGGTCAGTGCGCTGCTGTACGTCGAGAACCAGGGCCTGCTCAACCCCGAATACCCCAACATGAATCCGGCGCTGGACTGGCGCCGGCTGTCGCGCGCGGTGCTCGACCAGTTCATCCGGCTGGCCGACCGTTCGCATGACGCGCCCGGCGGCAGCACGCTGGCCACGCAGATCGAGAAGTACCGGCACTCCCCCGAGGGACGCACCGCGTCGATCCCCGAGAAATTCCGGCAGATGGCGTCGGCGTCGCTGCGCGCCTATCTGGACGGACCCGATACGCAGCGCGCGCGCGAGCGCATCGTGGTCGACTACCTCAACACCGTGCCGCTGTCGGCGCGCGAGGGCTTCGGCGAGATCAACGGCATCGGCGACGCGCTGTGGGTGTGGTACGGAGAGGACTTCGGCGAGGTCAACCGGCTGCTCAAGGAACTGGACCAGCGCGCGCCCGAGCCGCGCCAGGCGCAGGTATTCAAGCGTGCGCTGTCGCTGATCATCTCGCAGCGCCGGCCGTCTTACCATTTGCGCCGCGACGACACCAACCTGGATGCGCTGACGGCCAGCTACCTGCGCCTGCTGGCCGCCAACAGCGTCATCACCGCCGAGCTGCGCGACGCGGCGCTGGCGCAGCCGCTGGACAAGGCCGCACCGCCGCAGCGCGGGCCGCAGGAGCCGTTCGTCACGCGCAAGGCCGTCAACCGCGTGCGCGCCGACGTTTCCCGGCTAACCGGCGTGGAAAGCCGCTACGACATGGACCGGCTCGACCTGACGGTCGACAGCACCATCAACCGCGAGGCGCAGCGCATCGTCACCGAGACGCTGCAGCGCGTGAACAACAAGGCGGATGCGCGCGCCATGGGCCTGTACGGCCACAACCTGCTGCGCGACAACGATGATCCGTCGAAGCTGATGACCAGCTTCACGCTGTTCGAGCGTGTCGGTAACGCCAGCGTGGTGCGAGTGCAGGCCGACAACATCGACCAGCCGTTCGACATCAACAGCGGCGCGCGTCTGAACCTCGGTTCGACCGCCAAGCTGCGCACGCTGGTGACCTACCTGGAAATCATCAGCGAGCTGCATGCGCAATACGCCCGCATGGGCCGCGCCGAACTGGCCGGGGTGCGGCTGGCACGGCAGGATACGCTCGCCCACTGGGCGGTGGATTACCTGTCCAAGGCGAAGAAGCCCGAGGAGCGCGAACTGATGGCGATGCTCGAGGCCGCGATGGAACGCAAGTACTCCGGCAGCGCCGGGGAAGGCTTCTACACCGGCGGCGGGCTGCAGAGCTTCACCAACTTTGAGCGCGAGGCGGGCGAGCGCAACATGACCGTGCGCATCGCGTTCCAGCATTCGGTCAACCTGGTCTTCATCCGCATGATGCGCGACATCGTGCGCTACGAGACCTTCCACGCCAACCCGGACATCGGCGACCTGTTCGAGGACCGCTACGCACCGGGCCGGCGCGAGTATCTGGAGCGCTTCGCCGACCAGGAAGGCAGCGCCTACATGGTCAACTTCTACCAGCGCTACCGCGGCAAGACTTCCGAGCAGCGGCTGGATACGCTGCTGGGCCGCGTGCGCATGACCATCCCGCACATCAATGCGGTGCGCATGTCGGTGACGCTGCTGAGCGCGCGCCCGTACCTGGATGAGGACAGCTATATCCGCATCATGCGCGCGCGCCTGGGCGACAAGCAGCTGGCCAAGGAAGACCTGCCCGCGCTGTACCGCAAGTATGGCAAGGACAAGTTCAACCTGAACGACCGCGGCTACCTGTCACGGGTGCATCCGCTGGAACTGTGGATGGTGGAGTACCTGGACCAGCACCCCGACGCCACATTGACGGAACTGCTGCGCGCCAGCACGGCCGAGCGCCAGGAAGTGTACAAGTGGCTGTTCAAGACGCGCAGCAAGGCAGGCCAGGACAACCGCATCCGCACGCTGCTGGAGCAGGACGCCTTCGCCCGCATCGCCAGGCGCTGGCAGCGGGTGGGCTACCCGTTCGATTCGCTGACGCCGTCGTACGCCAGTGCGATCGGCGCGGCGGGCGACCGTCCGGCGGCGCTGGCCGAACTGGCCGGTATCCTGCTGGCCGGCGGCGTGGTCACGCAGAGTTCCGCGGTACGCAGCCTGGCCTTCGCCGACGGCACGCCGTACGCCACGCGCTACGTGCTGCAGCCGGGATCGGGCAAGCGCGTGCTGCCGGCCGAGGTGGCCGAGCTGGCGCGGCGTTCAATGCTGGACGTGGTGGAACGCGGCACCGCCAAGTCGATCCGCGGCGCCTTCACGGTGCCGGGCCGCAACGGCGCGACGCTGACGGTGGCGGGCAAGACCGGCACCGGCGACCAGCGCTTCCAGGTGTACGGGCCGGGCGGACGGCTGATCTCGTCGCGCTCGGTGAACCGCTCGGCGACTTTCGTCTTTATGCTGGGCGAGCGCTTCTTCGGCACCGTGGTGGTCAATGTGCGCGAACCGTACGCGGTGCGCTACAGCTTTACCAGCGCGCTGGCGGTGCGGGTGCTGCGCGCGATCGCGCCGCAGGTGTCGGCGATGGCGCCCGGCGGCGACCGCGCGCTGCTGCGCTGCCGCGATGCCGCGCCGGGCCTGCGCACGCCGCGCATGCCGACCATGGCAGCACCGGCCGAAGCCGTGCCGGGCGCCACGCTGGCGCAAGGGCTGGAGGCGCCGCCCCGCGCGGACGCGGTGGCTCAGCCCGCGGCGCCTGCGCCAGTCAAGCCCGAGGCGCCGAGCCTGGCCGACGCCAACGATGCCATCACCGTGCGCAAGGCCAGTCAGCCCTTGCGGCGGACCATGCCGTAGATCACCAGCAGCACGATCGCGCCGATCACCGAGGCGACCCAGCCAGCCGGCTCGCCCGGCTGGTACCAGCCCATCGCGCGGCCAACGTAGCCAGCAACCACCGAGCCGAGCACGCCGAGGAGGATGGTCATGATCCAGCCCATCTTGTCGTCGCCGGGCTTCACTGCCCGTGCGATCAGTCCGACGATGAGGCCAACGAACACGGTGCCGATGAATGCCATCATGGTGCGCTCCGGTGGTGGACTGCCTGGGATGGGGGCCGGCTGCACGGTGCAGCCGCCTGCGCTTCATGATACACGCAGCCGGAGGCCGCGTATGACGCTGACGTGACAGCGCCGCCGGGGTCAGGCGCGCGCCAGCCGGAACTGGCCGACGGCCCGGTGCAGCATGTCGGCCTGGTCCTCCAGCGACGCCGCCGCGGCGGCCGCCTCTTCCACCAATGCCGCGTTCTGCTGCGCCATCTGGTCCATCTGCGACACCGCCTGGTTGACCTGCTCGATGCCGCCGGTCTGCTCCTCGGTCGCGGCCCGCATCTCGCCCATCAGGTCGGTCACGCGCTTGACCGCTGCCACGATCTCATCCATCGCCTTGCCGGCGCTTTCCACCAGCACCGCGCCGTCTTCCACGCGTTGCGCCGAGTCGCCGATCAGCGCCTTGATTTCCTTGGCGGCGGTGGCACTGCGCTGCGCCAGCGTGCGCACCTCGCCGGCCACCACGGCGAAGCCGCGGCCCTGCTCGCCGGCGCGCGCGGCTTCGACCGCGGCGTTCAGCGCCAGGATGTTGGTCTGGAAGGCGATGCCCTCGATCACGCCGATGATGTCGACCACCTTGCCTGAGGCCTGCTTGATCTCACCCATGGTGCCGACCACCTGGTTGACAATGGTGCCGCCGCGCACGGCGATGTCCGATGCACCCTCGGCGAGGCGGCTGGCCTGGCGCGCGTTGTCGGCGCTCTGCCGCACAGTGCTGGTGAGCTGCTCCATGCTCGCGGCGGTTTCCTGCAGCGAGGCGGCCTGCTCTTCGCTGCGGCGCGACAGGTCGGCATTGCCCGCGGCGATCTGCTTGGCCGCGCCGGCGATCGAATCGGCCGAGCCTCGAATACTGCCGATCGCGCCGGTCAGGCGTGCCTGCATGCGCTGCATCGCGAACAGCACGCTGTGCTCGTCGCCGGGGCGCACTTCGACATGGCCGGCGAGGTCGCCCTCGGCAATGCGGCCGGCGATCTGCGCGGTGGTGGCCGGCTCGCCGCCGAGCTGGCGGTGCAGGCTGGCGGAGACGCGCACCATCACCAGCGACATCAGCGCGCCGACCGCCAGCAGCAGGCCCAGCGCCTTCAAAAGCTCGGTGCGGAACGCTGCTTCGATGTCATCCAGGTACAGTCCGGCGATGAAGTTCCAGTCCCAGGGGCGGAAGTTGGCCACGTAGCTCAGCTTCGGCTGCGGCGCCTCGGCGCCCGGCTTGGGCCAGAGGTATTCGACGAAGCCCTTGCCGGCGCCCTTGCCGATCGCGGCGATGTCTCGGAACAGGTATACGCCGTTGGGGTCCTTCGTCCCCTCCATCGCCTTGCCGTTCATCTCCGGCTTGAACGGGTGCATCAGTACCACGGTGTCGGAACGCATCAGCGTGAAGTAGCCATCGGCGCCGAAGCGCATCGCGCGCACGCGCTCGATGGCCTGCTGCTTCGCCTCGTCGGCGGGCAGCTTGCCCGCCTTCGCCAGCGCCTCGTACTCGGCCACTACCGAGACTGCCGTGTCAGTGACGTGGGCCAGGTCGAGCCGGCGCTCATCCATGCGCAGCGTGCGTATATGCCAGGCGTTCCACAGCGTGATGCCGAGCAGGCAGACCCAGCTCAGCACCAGCGGCAGCAGCAGTTTTTTCTTCAGGCTCAGGTTGTCCAGCATGCTTTTCATTCCTCCTTCAGCGCATTGCGCATTGCTCATCGGTGACACGCATCTGCGGCATCATTCATGGCTGACGCCTGTCGGGGCGCGCGTGTGCGTCTGGGCTAACGGCGGGGAGGGAAACTAACTTGATTGGGGTAATACCGTCCATGCTGCGCATATGGTTGATTGGTTTTAACAAACGGGACATGAAAGTGCTGTAATTGGCTCTTTTATTCGCCGGCAGCGTGCGCGGCGTGATTCCGGCATCTCTTGTCACGCGATGACACCTGAAGTCCGGCAGAATTCGGCACGTTGTACCCACGCAACCCTTCTCCCTACGCCTGCCGCCCGCACCCATGGTCACCCTGCCAAGTCCCTCCGAAAACAGCCGCCGCCATGACGGCCCGCTTGCCGTATTCCTGTTGTTCCTGCGGTTGGGGCTGACGTCGTTCGGCGGGCCCGTCGCGCACCTGGCGTTCTTCCGCGAGGAACTGGTGCGGCGCCGGCAGTGGCTGAGCGAGGCCGCCTATGCCGACGTGGTCGCGCTGTGCCAGTGCCTGCCTGGCCCAGCAAGCAGCCAGACCGGGATCGCGCTGGGGCTGTCGCGCGCGGGATACGCCGGCGCGCTCGCCGCATGGCTGGGTTTCACGCTGCCGTCGGCATTGCTGATGATCCTGTTCGCGCTGGGCGTCTCGCACTACGGCATGGCCGCGGCACCCGGGGTGCTGCACGGGCTCAAGCTGGTCGCGGTGGCGGTGGTGGCCCAGGCGGTGTGGGGCATGGCGCGCACGCTGTGCCGTGGCCCGGTGCGCATCGCCATCATGGTCGCCGCCACAGGCGCGGTGCTGGCGCTGCCGGGGTCGTGGACGCAGGTGGCGGTGATGGCCGTTGCGGCGCTGGCGGGCGCCTTGCTGCTGCGGCCGGCGCTGGCCGGCCCGCATGAGCCGCTCGGGCTGCCGGTCGGCCATCGTGCCGGCGCGCTGCTGCTGGTGGCGTTCGCCTTGCTGCTGGCCGGTCTGCCGGTGCTGGCGCAGTTGGGCGCCGACCCTGCCGTGCGCCTGTTCGACGCCTTCTACCGCGCCGGCGCGCTGGTCTTTGGTGGCGGCCATGTGGTGCTGCCGCTGCTGGACGCCGAAGTGGTGGCGCCCGGCTGGGTCGGCAAGGAAACCTTCCTGGCCGGCTATGGCGTGGCCCAGGCAATGCCCGGCCCGCTGTTTACGTTTGCCGCCTTCCTGGGCGCCTCGTCGCAGGTGCCGCCGGGCGGCTGGGCCGGCGGCCTGCTGTGCACGGTGGCGATCTTCCTGCCCGGCGCGCTGCTGGTGGTCGGCACGCTGCCGTACTGGGAAAGCCTGCGCCGCAACCGCCGGGCACAGGCCGCGCTGGCCGGCGTCAATGCGGCCGTGGTCGGGCTGCTGCTGGCGGCGCTGTGGCAGCCGGTGTGGGTCAGCGCGGTGCGCGGGCCGCTCGATATCGTGCTGGTCGCGCTGGCGCTGGTTGCGCTGATGGTGTGGAAGCTGCCGCCCTGGCTGGTGGTGCTGGCCAGCGGCGTGGCGGGGTGGGCCGCGGGAATGTGGCTATAACGTCGCTGCAGAAGCCGCTGTACAGGTGCCGCTGTGGCGTGGCCGGAAGACCCCGGCACGGCGTGCACCGTACGCAACACAAGACCTAGCTTGACCCTTGTAATGCGCCGTAATCTGACGCGCCGCGGAACCGTTTGCGCATTGAAATGAGAACGATTATTCTTCTCTTCGGCGTCCGTCATTGTGATGACAATGGCACAACCTCCGCGTCTTTTGTGCGAGGCGGCGCTCCAGCTTCCCAGGATTCCCAGCAGGGCCGGCCGCCGGCTCCAACGGGGCCAGCCGCTTACCACCGCAATGACCGAATCCCAGCCAGCTTCCGGCCAGCAGCGCCGCGCGTTCTGGCTCAAGCACCTTCACCAGTGGCACTGGATCAGTTCCGCGATCTGCCTGATCGGGATGATGCTGTTTGCCGTGACGGGCTTCACGCTCAATCACGCATCGCAGATCGAGGCAAGGCCCGCGGTCGAGACGCGCCACGCCACCGCGCCGGCCGCGCTGCTCGACACGCTGCGCGCACAGGAGCCTGCCGGCGCAGGTAAATCCCGCGATCGCAAGGCCCCGGTGCCTGAAGCGCTGGCCGCATGGCTGGCCCAGGCGCTCGATGTCGATGCCGGCGGACGCGAGGCCGAATGGTCGGCCGACGAGATCTACGTGGCGCTGCCGCGCCCGGGTGGCGATGCCTGGGTCAGCCTCGAACTCGACAGCGGCGAGGCCCAGTACGAGAAAACCACGCGCGGCGCGATCTCCTACCTGAACGACCTGCACAAGGGCCGCAACACCGGCCAGGCATGGAGCCTGTTCCTGGATGTGTTCGCGCTCGCGTGCCTGGTCTTCAGCGTCACCGGCCTGTTCCTGCTCAAGCTGCACGCGGGCGGACGCCTGGCGACCTGGCCGCTGGTCGGCCTGGGGCTGGTGGTGCCATTGCTGCTGGCGGTGTTGTTCATTCACTGAGCATGGCATTCACCAGACCGCCGGCATCCCGAACGATTTCCTGCTGTATCTCACTGACGAGGTTTCTCCGAATATGCGCAGACTGCTCTCCGTCACCCTGACCGGCATGGCCACGGTCCCGTTCGCGGGCCCCGCGCTGGCCGCCGACCTGAACGTCAAGGTGGAAATCCCGCGGCTCAACGTGGCCGAGTACCACAAGCCTTACGTGGCGATGTGGGTCGAGCGCGCCGACCAGAACCCGGTGCACACCCTGGCGGTCTGGTACGACGGCAAGCTCAAGGAAAGCGAGGGCACCAAGTGGCTCAAGGACATGCGCCAGTGGTGGCGCAAGGCCGGCCGCGACCTGAACATGCCGGCCGACGGCATCTCGGGCGCGACCCGCGCGCCGGGCGAGCACACGGTCAGCTTCCGCGACGGCAAGAACCCGCTGGGCAAGCTGCCGGCAGGCGACTACCAGCTGGTGGTCGAAGCCGCGCGTGAAGTCGGCGGGCGCGAACTGGTGCGCGTGCCGTTCACCTGGCCGCCGCAATCCGCACAGACCGCCCGCGCCAGGGGCGACCACGAACTCGGCGGTGTCACCGTCGACCTGAAGCCGTAATCCTTCCCGGAGCCTGACGATGAAACCTGCCGCGATCCTGTCTGCCATCGTGTCCCCCACCCGTTCCCGCATGGCCACCCGCATGGCCACAAACATGGCCGTGCTCGCCCTCGCCGCGCTGGCGCCGCTGGCCGCGCACGCGCACCGCCAGTGGCTGCTGCCGTCGGCCACCGTACTGTCCGGCAATGACCCGTGGGTGACCGTTGACGCCGCCGTCTCCAACGACCTGTTCTACTTCGAGCACGTGCCGCTGCGCCTCGACAACCTGCAGGTGACCGCGCCGGACGGCAGCGCCGTCAAGGCCGAGAACGCCGCGACCGGCAAATACCGCAGCACTTTCGACCTGCGCCTGACGCAGCCGGGCACCTACCGCGTGGCGGTGGTCAACCAGGGCCTGTTCGCCAGCTACAAGATCGATGGCCAGGCCAAGCGCTGGCGCGGCTCGGCGGACAACTTCGCCAAAGAAGTCCCGGCCAACGCGCAGGACCTGACGGTCACGCAGGCCGAAGGCCGGGTCGAGTCCTTCGTCACCGCCGGCAAGCCCAGCGACAAGGGCCTGCGCATCACCGGCCGCGGCCTGGAACTGGCGCCGATCACGCATCCCAACGACCTGGTTGCCGGCGACACCGCCAGCTTCCGCCTGCTGCTCGACGGCAAGCCCGCGAGCAACCTGAAGGTCGAGGTGGTGCCGGGCGGCATCCGCTATCGCGACAAGCTGCAGGAGCTCAGCGCCACTACGGACGCCGACGGCAAGTTCAGCGTCAAGTGGCCGGCGCCGGGCATGTACTGGATGGAAGCCGAAGTGCGCGACGACAAGGCGACCTTCAAGCAGGCCAAGTCGCGCCGCGCCACCTACGCGGTGACGGTGGAAGTGCTGCCGCAGTAAGCGTCCTCCTGGCTTGAATCGCATCCTCGTTCCGGTCGCGCTGCAAGCGCCCCCGGTGCCGCCCGCGCGCGATGCGCGGCAGCACCGCTGGGGCGGCGAGAGCATGGGCACGACCTGGTCGGTCGTGGCCATGCTGCCGCCCGCCGCGGATGCCGATGCCATCGGCGCCGGCATCGTTGCCGTGCTCGACGGCGTGATCGCGCAGATGAGCAACTGGGAGCCGGATTCCGATATCAGCCGCTTCAACCGCGCCGAGTCCGGCGGCTGGCACGAGCTGCCTGCCGATTGCTTTGCCGTACTGCAATGCGCGCTGCAGGTGGCGCGCGCCAGCGGCGGCGCGTATGACCCGAGCGCCGGGCCGCTGGTCGACCTGTGGGGCTTCGGCCCGGCACCGCGGCGCAGCGCGCCGCCGTCGCCCGATGCCGTCGAGGCGGCACGCGGCCGGTGCGGCTGGGCGCGCATCGAACTCGATGCCGAAGCGCGGCGCGCGCGCCAGCCCGGCGGCGTGTCGCTGGATTTTTGCGCCATCGCCAAGGGCTTTGCCGTCGACGCGGTGGCGCGCTACCTCGATGCGCAGGGCGTGGCCCACCACCTCACCGAGATCGGCGGCGAACTGCGCGGCCATGGCGTCAAGCCTGATGGCATGCCGTGGTGGGTCGCGCTGGAAGCGCCGCCCGGTCTTGGGAGCGACGTACAGGAAAAACAGGGCGGGCAGAGCCTGGTGGCGCTGCACGGCCTGTCGGTCGCCACCTCCGGCGACTACCGCCGCTACTTCGACAGCGACGGCCGGCGCTATGCGCATACCATCGACCCGCGCACCGGCTACCCGGCCAGCCACGCGCTGGCTTCGGTCACGGTGATCCACGCGCAGTGCATGCTGGCCGATGCGCTGTCTACCGCGCTGACCGTGCTCGGTCCGCAAGCCGGCATGGCGCACGCGCGCCGCCACGGCATTGCCGCGCGTTTCCTGGTGCGCACGCCGGGCGGTTTCGACGAACATCTTTCCCCGGCTCTTGCCGCGATGCTGGCATGAGCCGCTCCATCCTTTCCCCCCTTGTTTCACCGCTCGCCGGCGCCAGCTGGCTGGCGCTGGCCGGCGGCGTGGCGCTGTCGGTGCTGGGGCCGTCGCGCGACGCCATCGCCGCTGGCGTGGTGGCCGCCTATGCCGGCTTCTGCGGCACGGTGCTGGCGCACCACCGCCAGCGGCGCGCGCGCGTGGCGGCGCTGGCCAATGCCACGGACACCACGGACGGCGCCACGCTGGTCGCCTATGCCAGCCAGACCGGGTTTGCCGGGCAGCTGGCGCTGCAGACCGCGACTGCGCTGCAGGGCGCCGGCATGCCGGTGCAATTGCTGTCGCTGGCCGAGGTCGATGCCGGCCGGCTGGCCGCGTGCCGGCAGGCGCTGTTCGTGGTCAGCACTACCGGCGAGGGCGATGCGCCCGACAGCGCGTCCGGGTTTGCGCGCCGCCTGCTGGCCGGCGGCGCGGACGGACTGCGCGAGCTGCGCTATGGCATCCTGGCGCTCGGCGACAGCAGCTACGCGCGCTTCTGCGCCTTCGGCCACGCGCTCGACCACTGGCTGCAGCGCCATCGCGCGCAGCCGCTGTTCGACCTGATCGAGGTCGACAATGGCGACGCCGGCGCGCTGCGCCACTGGCAGAACCACCTGTCGGCGCTCAGCGGCGGCGCGGAGATCGCCGACTGGGAGCGCCCGCGCTACGGCGACTGGGTGCTGGCGCAGCGCCACCACCTGAATCCCGGCAGCCACGGCGCGCCGGCGTTCCATCTGGTGCTGGAGCCGCAGGAGCTTGGGGCGCTCGACTGGCAGCCCGGCGACATCGCCGAAGTCGGCCCATGCCATGCGCCCGCCGAGGTGGAGCGGCTGCTGGCGCTGCTTGCGCTTGACGGCGCCACCCGGGTGCGCTGCGACGGCCGCGGCTTCACGCTGGCCGAAGCCCTGGCCACGCGCATGCCGCTCCCAGATGCCCACTTTGCCGCGATGCAGGGCGTGCCGGCGCAGCAGCTAATCGATGCGCTGTCGCCGCTGCCGCACCGCGAGTATTCGATCGCATCGCTGCCGCAGGACGGCCGCCTCGAACTGCTGGTGCGGCAGGCACGCCGCGACGACGGCCGGCTGGGGCTGGCTTCCGGTTGGCTGACCGAGCATGCGGCCGTGGGCGCGCATATCGCACTGCGCATCCGCGCCAATCGCGGCTTCCATCCGCCCGCCGGCGACCGGCCGCTGATCCTGGTCGGCAACGGCAACGGCACCGGCCTGGCTGGCCTGCGCGCGCACCTGAAGGCGCGCGCCGCGGCGGGACGGCGCCGCAACTGGCTGCTGTTCGGCGAGCGCTCGGCGCAGCACGACGCTTTCTTCGCCGACGAACTGGCCGCGTGGCAGGCCGACGGCACGCTGCAGCGCGTCGACCATGCCTGGTCGCGCCACGGCGGCACGGCGCGCTACGTGCAGGACGCCCTGCGCGCGCAGGCGGCGCTGCTGCGCGAATGGGTCGCCGACGGCGCGGCGATCTATGTCTGTGGCAGCCTGCAGGGCATGGCTGGCGGCGTCAACGAGGCGCTCATGGAAATCCTTGGCGAATCCGCGTTGCGCGAGCTTGCCGACGAGGGCCGCTACCGGCGCGACGTCTACTAATCGCTCAAAGCGCCGTGCGGAGATCGGCCGCGCGGCTCGCGCCCCGGCCGCGCATGCACTATCTTCGGTGTGGACTGCAAAGCATTTGCAGCAAACACAAAACCGAGGAGACCTGATGCGACGCACCCCCTGCCGCCTTGCCGCCGCGCTGGCTTTGGTTGCCACCGCCATCGCCACCACCATCCCGGCCGCCATGGCCGAGGCGCCCGCGCGCGCCGACCGCCTGGCCGTACCCGGCCTGGAGAAGCCCGCGACGGTGCTGGTCGACCGCTGGGGCGTGCCGCACATCTACGCCGGCACGCTCTATGACGCCTTCTACGTGCAGGGTTTCATGGCCGCGCGCGACCGCCTGTGGCAGATCGACCTGTGGCGCAAGCGCGGCCTCGGCGAGATGGCCAGGGACTTTGGCCCCGCCTATGCCGACGGCGACCACATGGCACGCGCGGTGCTGTTCCGCGGCGACATGTACCGCGAATGGCTGGCCTACGGCTCCGACGCCAAGCGCGTGGCCGAGGCCTTTGTCGCCGGCGTGAACGCCTACGTGGCGCTGACCGAGCAGAAGCCGGAACTGCTGCCGCCCGAGTTCCGCAAGCTCAACTACAAGCCCGCGCGCTGGCAGGCCGAGGATATCGTGCGCATCCGCCACCACGGCCTGACGCTGAACTTCACCGGCGAGATCGATCGCGCCCGACTGTTCTGCCAAGCCAGGGCCGATGCCGTGCGGGCCGACTGGATCCGGCGCGAGCTCGACCCGCCGGTCGAGCCTAAGCTCAGCGCCGGCCTCGACCCCTGCACGGTCCCGGCCGCCGAACTGCGCCGCGCCTACGAACTGGCTACCGCCGCGGCGCGCTTCCCCAAGGACGCATGGAGCGGCGCGCAGTCCGCCAGCATCCCGCTCGACCAGCTCTATGCACTGGTCGATCCCGACAGCGACACCGGCCGCAGCCTCGGCTCCAACAACTGGGTCATCGGCGGCAAGCGCACCGCCACCGGCCGGCCGATCCTCGCCAACGACCCGCACCGCTCGCATGGCGCGCCCAGCCTGCGCTACATCAGCCACCTGAACGCGCCCGGCATGTCGGTCATCGGCGCGGGCGAGCCGTTCCTGCCGGGCATCTCGATCGGGCACAACGGCACCATCGCGTTCGGCCTGACGCGCTTCTACATGGACCAGGAAGACCTCTACGGCTACGAGCTCAACCCGGCCAACCCGCGCGAATACAAGTACAAGGGCCGCTGGGAGCCGATGGAGACCGTCACCGAGGAGATCGTCGTCAAGGGCGAGTCGGCGCCGCGCACGGTTTCCCTCGATTTCACCCGCCACGGCCCCGTGCTGCACGCCGACGCCGCGCGCGCCTGGGTACTGCGCGCCGCGTGGCTCGACTACGGCATGGCGCCGTACTTCGGCTCGATGGAATACATGCGCGCCCGCAACTGGGACCAGTTCCGCGCCGCCATGAACCGCTGGGGCGCGCCCGGCGAAAACCAGGTCTATGCCGACACCGGCGGCAATATCGGCTGGATCCCCGGCGGCCTGACCGTCAAGCGTCCCAACTGGGACGGGCTGACGCCGGTGCCGGGCGATGGGCGCTATGAATGGGCCGGCTACCGCAACATGGATGAACTGCCGTGGGCCTACAACCCGGCGCCCGGCTATATCGTCACCGCCAACGAGAACAACATCCCGCCCGAGCATCCGGCGGCGAAGCTGGGCGTGGGCTACGAATGGAGCGACGGCTCGCGCGCGCGGCGCCTGAAGGCGGTGGTGGGCGCCAATCCGCGCAGCTCGGTGCAGGACTCGATGGCATGGCAGAACGACACGGTGTCGCTGCCGGCGCAGCGCGTGGTGGCGCTGCTTCGCGACGTGCGCAGCGATGATGCGCAACTGGCGCGCGGGCTGGATCTGCTGCGCGGCTGGGACGGCAACGAACGCGCCGACAGCGCCGCCGCTGCGTTGTTCGAAGTCTGGTTCAGCAAGCACCTGCGCCCGGCGGTGGTGCGCGCGGCATTGCCCGCCGATGCCGCCCGGCTGGTCGGCGCCGGCGATGCCGCTCGCGTGGTCGCGGTGCTGGAGCAGCCCGACCCGTGGATGCCGGTGGCGCAGCGCAACGCGGTGATGCTCGAATCGCTGAAGGCCGCGATGGCGGAGGTGGAAGGCAAGCTCGGCCCGGACCCGCGCGGCTGGCAATGGGGCAAGCTGCACACCGCGGTGTTCACGCATCCGATGGACCCGATCCTGAGCGACGCCGAGCGGCAGCAGTTCAACGTCAACGCGGGCCCGATCGGCGGCTCGGCCTTTACGCCGATGAATACCAGCTACCGCAACAACGATTTCCGGCTGACCGCGGGGGCATCGTTCCGCATGGTGCTGGATGTGGGCAACTGGGATGGCTCGCGCGTGATCAACACGCCGGGGCAGTCGGGGAATCCGGCCAGCGCGCATTACCGCGACCTGGCGCCGTTGTGGGCCAGGGGAGAGTATTTCCCGCTGGTTTATTCGCGCAAGGCGGTGGAGAAGGCGAGCAGGGAGAGGCTGGAGCTGGTGCCGCAGTAAGACCGCGCATCGCAAAGTTGGCCGTCTGCCGCAAGCCGACGCCACTGGCAAACGCCCCCTCTCCCGCAAGCGGGCGAGGGGAGCAAACCGGCAGCGATGTGAATTTGCAGGGTCTTACTTCAACAACCCCAACACCGCCTCGGCCCCAGCCTCCGACGACGCCGGATTCTGCCCCGTCACCAGCCTTCCGGCCACCGCAACATGGCTGGCCCAGTCATCCCCACGCGTAAACCGCCCGCCGCTGGCCTTGAGCACATCCTCCACCAGGAACGGCACCACGTCGGTCAACTGCACCGCCGCTTCCTCGCTGTTGGTAAAGCCGGTCACTTCCTTGCCTTTCACCAGCGGCTGCCCGTCCGCACCCTTGACGTGCCGCAGCACCCCCGGCGCATGGCACACGGCGCCCACGGGCTTGCCGAGCCGGTCAAACTGCTCGATCAGCGCGATCGACCGCTTGTCTTCCGCCAGGTCCCAGAGCGGGCCATGGCCGCCGGGATAGAACACTGCGTCGAAGTCCTCGGCCTTCACCTTGTCCAGCGTCAGCGTGCTGGCCAGCACCTGCTGCGCAGGGGCATCGGCGCGGAAGCGGCGGGTCGCGTCGGTCTGCGCATCCGGATCGTCGCTCTTGGGGTCGATCGGCGGCTGGCCGCCCTTGGGCGAGGCCAGCGTGATGTCGGCGCCTGCGTCCTTGAAGACGTAGTAGGGGGCGGCAAATTCTTCCAGCCAGAAGCCGGTCTTCTTGCCCGTATTGCCAAGCTGGTCGTGCGAGGTCAGCACCATCAGGATTTTCATGTTCGTTCTCCGGTTGCGTCCACGGTCGGCCGGGGCAGCCCCGGCATTGGCAACATCCTACGCAGCTGGCTATGATTCGAAAACTTCGAATATTCGATTTCTTCCATCCAAAAAATGAATATCGGCGGCAAGGACCTGAACCTGCTCTACGTCTTCCATGTGCTCTACCAGGAAGGCAACGCCTCGCGCGCGGCGGCGCGCATGGCGCTGAGCCAGCCGGCGCTGAGCCACAAGCTGAACCGGCTGCGCGACGAACTGGGCGACCCGCTGTTCGTGCGCGCGCCGCGCGGCCTGACACCGACGCCGCGCGCGCATGAGCTGGCGCCACAGGTGCAGCGGCTGGTCGCGGAACTGGATGCCTTCTATGACGCCTGCGATGGCCGGGATTTCCTCGCGCGCAGCGAGGCTGTCCATCTCTACACCACCGACTACATGGAGCAACTGCTGCTGCCCGCGCTGCTGCCGCGGCTGCGGCGCGATGCACCCGGGCTGGTCGTGGTCACGCACAACACCCGCGGCGAGCTGCCGCGCGAAGAACTGGAGAAGGGCACCTGTGACCTGGCGATCGCGGGCTTCTACGAAGACCTGCCGGATACCTTCCACCAGCAGCGCCTGTACAGCGAAGACTTCGTCGTGCTGGCGTCAAAGTCCAACCCGCATCTCGCGCGCGGCCTCGATCTCGACGCATTCCTTGCTTGCGAGCACCTGCTGACGACGCTGACCGGCGACCTCAACGGCGTGGTCGACCGCGCGCTGGCCGCGCAGGGGCGAAAACGCAAGGTGGTGGCGGGATTGTCGAGCTTCCTGGCGCCGAGCCGGCTGGTGCGCGGCACGGCGCTGCTGCTCACCTGCCTGCGCTCGGTGGCGGAAGAGGCGGTTACGCGCGACCCGGACCTGCTGCTGCTGCCGGTGCCGTTCACCTTGCCCAGGGTGGAGATGATGCAGATCTGGCATGCGCGCACCGACGCCGACCGGCTGCGGCGCTGGCTGCGCCAGCAGATCCAGGAAGTGGCCGGCTCATTGCAGCCGCAGCCGCAGCCGCAGCCGCAGCGCAGGCCTGCTGCGCGCAAGCCGGCCCGGCCAGCGGTCAGGCGCGATTGACCACCGGCACCAGCGCGCCCTGCACCGCGCGCGCGGCGTCGGAAGCGAGGAACAGGATCACGTCGGCCAGCGCATCCAGGCCCACCCAGCGCGAGGGATCGGCATCCGGCATGGCCTGGCGGTTCTCGGGCGTGTCGAGGATGCTGGGCAGCACCGCATTGACGCGGATGCCCTGGTCGCGCAGTTCGGCGGACATCGATTCGGTGACACGCGCCAGCGCGTCCTTGGATGCGCAGTAGGCGCCCATCTGCGCCAGCCCGCGCGCGGCCGAATTGGCGCCCACGTTGACGATGGCGCCGCCGCCGGCGGACAGCATGTGCGGCACCACCGCGCGCGCCATGTTCAGCACCGTGCCCACGTTCATGTCGAACAGGCGGTTCCAGTCGGCCGCGCTGGTCTCGTGGATGCCCGTGCCCATGGCGAAGCCGCCGGCCAGGTTGCATACCACGTCGATGCGCCCGCACGCTTGCACGGCTTCGCCGATGGCCTTGCCGAGGCTGTCCGCATCGAGCAGGTCGGCCTGCAGCGCCAGGTGGCCGCTGCCTGCTTCCGGCAGCGGTGCGGCATGGCGGTCCAGCAGCACCACGCGCGCGCCTGCCTGTGCGAAGGCGTGCGCGACCGCGCGCCCCAGGTTGCCGCGTGCGCCGGTGACCAGTACGTTCTTGCCGTTGAAGTTCATTTGCGTCTCTCCTGCGCCATGGCGGCGCGCATTGTCATGATCAGGCTTCGCCCGGCCTTTTTCCTTTTTTACCATCGTGGCCGACAGCGAAAAACGCAAGCCAGTCTACGCAACGGCACGCAACATAAGCTTGCGAAAATACCTCGGGGTAACCCTTGAAACGCACAGGAAGTTGCGCGCCGCACTTACCGCGGGATTTACCGTTTCAGCCGTGCCGGGGTCTTCGCGGGCACCGCGCCTGAGGCCGTCGTCTCCTTCGCCGCGGCTTCCTCCAGGAACTGCACCAGCAGTTGTGCTGCCGGCGACAGCAGCGAGAAGTCGCGGCAGCAGATCGCAAAGCGCCGCCGCGCCCAGTCGTTGCGCAGCGGGATGACGCGCAGGCCAAAGGCCGTGGCGACGAGCGTGGCGATCTCCGCCGGGATGATGACGATGCCAAGTTCGGCGCGCACGCAGCGCAGCGCGGCGTCGAAAGTCGACACCACCGCGCGATGCGCCATGCGGCGGCCCAGGATCGCGGCATAGCGCGCCAGCATGATCTGCACCGCGGTCTGCGCCGGCATGGCGATCTGATCGTAGTCCAGCGTGTCTTCGAACAGGCAGGTATCCGCCCGCGCCAGCGGATGCCCCGCATGCACCACGGCCGCGAGGTGGTCGGTGCGGTAGGGGCGGGTCTGGAAGCCTTCCAGGTCTGCCGCGTCCCAGCAAATGCCCAGCGGAGCCGTGCCGTCGCGCAGCGCGCGCACCACTTCGCTGCTCAGGCTCTCTTCGATGGTGACGCGCACGTCGCGGTGCGCCGGCATCTGCATGAAGGCGGCGATGTCGTCCGGCAGCGATTCCGCCATGGTCGACACCGTGGCGAGCAGGCGCACCTGCCCGCGCACGCCGGAGCCGTAGTCGGCCATGTCGCGCGTTACGCGATCGGCCGCGGCGAGCATCGCGCGCGCATGAGCCAGCACGATCTCCCCGGCAGGCGTCGGAATGACGCCGCGGCGGCGTCGTTCCAGCAGCGTCGCGCCGACGGTCTCTTCCAGTTGCGCCAGGCGCTTGCTGATGGCGGAAGCGACGATGTGTTCCTGTTCGCCCGCGCGCGCCATGTTGCGGGTTTCGCAGACGGCGACGAACAGGCGCAGCGTGGTGAGGTCGAGGTCTCGCATGGCGGGGGGGCAATGTTTCCGGATTGGAATGCTACGCCCGTTGAAAGATCCATGACATCGCATCCGGGAAATCCCGTAGCGTAGCGCGAGGCACCTTATGACTTTCCGTTTCGGCATGTCTGGATGCGTAAATCATCGCTTCAGCTTGCCCGCAGAAACTCATAGAGTTCTTCCATCGCCCCCCGTCGGGACGCCTCACCAGTCCCCGAGAACCATGACGCACTCCTTCCCCAGCCAAGCCGTGATCCGCGAAGTCGGTCTGCGCGACGGCCTGCAAAGCATCCGCACCATCCTGCCCACCGCCAGCAAGCTGGCGTGGATCCGCGGCGCGCATGCCGCCGGACTGCGCGAACTGGAAGTCGGTTCGTTCGTCCCCGCGCGCCTGTTGCCACAACTGGCCGACACTGCCGAACTGGTCGCGTTCGCGCGCACGCTGCCCGGCATGTTCACGTCGGTGCTGGTGCCCAACCTGCGCGGCGCGCAGGACGCGCTGGCGTGTGGCGCCGACCTGATGATCGTGCCGCTGTCGGCCAGCCACGCGCACAGCCTCGCCAACCTGCGCAAGACGCCCGATGAAGTCGTTGCCGACGTGGCGCGCATCCGCGCCGCGCGCGATGCCAGCGGCGCGAAAACGCTGATCGAAGGCGGCGTCGGCACGGCATTCGGCTGCACGCTGCAGGGCCATGTCGATGCCGATGAAGTGCTGCGGCTGATGCAGGCGCTGCTCGATGCCGGCGCCGACCGCGTCAGCCTGGCCGATACCGTCGGCTATGCCGATCCGGCCATGGTGCGCGAGCTGTTTGCGCGTGCCATCGCCATCGCCGGCGAGCGCTTCTGGTGCGGCCATTTCCACGACACGCGCGGACTCGGCCTCGCCAATGTCTATGCCGCGCTCGAAGCCGGCGTGACCCGCTTCGACGCCTGCCTGGCCGGCATCGGCGGCTGCCCGCATGCGCCCGGCGCCAGCGGCAACGTTGCCACCGAGGATCTTGCCTACCTGCTCGGCAGCATGGGCATCGATACCGGCATTGATATCGGCCGCCTGCTGGCGCTGCGTGAAGACGTGGCCGGCTGGCTGCGCGACGAAACCCTGCACGGCACGCTATGGCGCGCCGGCCTGCCCAAGACCTTCGCGGCCCAGCGCGCCAACGCCGCCGCCGCTACCGCCTGAGAACGAACATGCCCCAAGACAGCAACAGCAATTCCCTGCCGCTCGCCGGCGTCCGCGTGGTGGAATTCACGCACATGGTGATGGGTCCCACCTGCGGCATGATCCTGGCCGACCTCGGCGCCGAGGTGATCAAGGTCGAGCCGCCCGGCGGCGACAAGACGCGCAACCTGCCGGGCCTGGGCATCGGCTTCTTCCGCGCCTTCAACCGCAACAAGAAAAGCGTGGTGCTCGACATCACCACCGACGATGGCCGCGCCGCCGCGGCCGAACTGGCGGGCCAGAGCGACATCCTGCTGGAGAACTTCCGTCCCGGCCTGATGCAGAAGCTGGGGCTGGACTACGCCACGCTGTCGCGCGATTACCCGCACCTGATCTACGTGTCGCACAAGGGCTTCCTGCCCGGCCCGTACGAGAACCGGCTGGCGCTGGATGAAGTCGTGCAGATGATGGGCGGCCTGTCCTACATGACCGGCCCGAGCGGCCGGCCGCTGCGTGCCGGCACCTCGGTCAACGACATCATGGGCGGCATGTTCGGCGCGATCGGCGTGCTGGCCGCGCTGCGCGAGCGCGACCGCACGGGCAAGGGGCAGGAAATCCAGAGCGCGTTGTTCGAGAACTGCGTGTTCCTGGCGTCGCAGCATATGCAGCAGTACGCGATGACCGGCGAACCCCCGCCGCCGATGCCGTCGCGCGTGTCGGCGTGGAGCGTGTATGACGTGTTCACGCTGGCGCAGGACGAGCAGCTCTTTATCGGCGCGGTCAGCGACAAGCAGTTCGTCACGCTGTGCCACGTGCTGGAACATCCGGAGCTGATCGACAAGCCGGAGTACGCCAGCAACACCTCGCGCGTCGCCGTGCGGCCGCAACTGCTGGAAGAGCTGGGCGCGATCCTGCGCCACCATCATTCCGCGGAACTCGCGCCAAAGCTCGAAGCGGCCGGCATTCCCTATGCGCCGATCGTGCGCCCGGACCAGCTGCTCGACGATCCGCACCTGCTCGCCAGCGGCGGACTGGTGCCGATGCAGGCGGACGACGGCTCGACCACGCCCACGGTGCTGCTGCCGCTGCTGATGGGCGGCCGCCGCCCCGGCGTGCGCAGCCCGCTGCCCCGCGCCGGCGAGCACAACGAAGAGATCCTGGCGCAGCTCGGCAAAGGCCGCGGCTGAGGCGCCTGACGGGCAAGCCGCGCTACAGCGGCGCCAGCAAAGCCCAGCGATAACGAAACGGAGACAAAGCATGCAACGTCGCACCCTGCTCAAGTCCGCGCTGGCACTTTCCGCCACGCTTGCCGCCGCACTCGCCGCCCCCGGCTCCGAAGCGCTCGCACAGGGCGGATCGGGCAAGCCCGTGCGCCTGATCCTGCCGATCAGCGCCGGCTCCGGCGTCGACACCATCGCCCGTGCCGCGGGCCCCGCGCTGGGCAGGGCATTCGGCCAGCCGGTGGTGATCGAGAACCTGCCTGGCGCCGGCGGCATCACCGGCGCCGCCGCCGTGGTCAAGGCGCAGCCGGACGGCAGCACGCTGGGGCTGGTATCGAACAACCACGTGATCAACCCCAGCGTATTCCGCGCGATGCCGTTCGACGCGATCAAGGACATTACGCCGATCAGCGTGATCGGCACCACGCCGCTGGTGCTGGTGGTCAACCCCAAGGTGCCGGCGAAGAACGTGAAAGAGCTGGTGGCGCTGCTCAAGGCCAGGCCCGATGGCTACAACTACGCGTCGTCGGGCAATGGAACCATCATCCACCTCGCCGGCGAGATGTTCCTGGACGAGGCGGGCGTGACGGCACGCCATGTGCCGTACAAGGGCACCGGTCCGATGGTCAACGACCTGCTTGCCGGGCAGGTGGAAATGGGCGTGGTCGCGCTCAATGCGGTGGCGCCGCACCTGAAGGCGGGCACGCTGCGCGCGATCGGCCTGTGCGGCGACAAGCGCACGGCCGCCGCGCCGGACATTGCCACCATCGCCGAACAGGGTTTGCCGCGCTACAACGTCGCGGGCTGGTTCGCTGTCATCGGCCCGGCCGGCATGCCGGCGCCGGAAGTCAAACGCGTGCACGATGCCTTTGCCAGGGCCTTCACGTCGCCCGAAGTGCTGGAAGCGATGAAGAAGCAGGGCACGGTGGTCGAGCCCGGCACGCCGGAGGCCGCCGCAGCGTTCTTCCGCAGCGAAGCCGCGCGCTACGCCGCGCTGGTGAAGAAGGCCAACGTCAAGGTCGAATAAGCCAAAGGATTTTCCTGCTTCCTGCTTCCTGCTGCCAGCGTGGCCCGCGCCTTATCCGGGGCGGCCGCGATGGTGGCCTTCTGTCCTCACCAGATCCATCATGACTCTCTACAAGCTTGGCGAGCTCGCGCCCGCCATCGCCGGCAGCGCCTTTGTCGCGGCCGAAGCCACCATCATCGGCCGCGCGGAACTGGCCGAACACGTGTCGGTCTGGCCCGGCGCCGTGATCCGGGCCGACAACGAGCCGGTCACCATCGGCATCGGCAGCAACGTGCAGGAAGGCGCCGTGCTGCACACCGATCCCGGCTGCCCGCTCGCGCTCGGTGCCGGCGTGACCGTGGGGCACCAGGCCATGCTGCACGGCTGCACCGTGGGCGACGGCGCGCTGATCGGCATCCAGGCCGTGATCCTGAACAACGCCACGATCGGCGCCGAATCGCTGGTTGCCGCCGGGGCGCTGGTGACCGAGGGCAAGCAGTTCCCGCCGCGCTCGCTGATCCTGGGCTCGCCCGCCAAGGCGGTGCGCGAGCTGACCGATGACGAAGTGAAGAACCTGCGCGCCAACGCGGAGGACTATGCACGCCGCGCCGCGCACTACCGCACGGCGTTGGAGAAGGTCGGCTGAGCAGCCAACGCCACGGCCCGTCCGGGGGCCGCGCCGGCAGGTTGTCCGGCAAGCGCCTAGAATGTCCTGCATCCCGCCATGCAGGAGCACGACGATGTCAGGCAAGCCCGTCAGGATCCCAGGCCCCGACCACCCCATCACCATCACGCCGACACAAGGACGCGTGGTGGTCAAGGCGGCGGGCCGCGTTGTCGCCGACAGCACCGCGGCGCTGACGCTGCAGGAAGCCAGCTACACCCCGGTGCAGTACATACCGCGCGCCGATGTCGACATGGCGCAGCTCGCGCGCAGCGATCACGCCACCTACTGCCCGTACAAGGGCGACTGCAGCTACTTCTCCATCCCGGCCGCCGGCGAGCGCGGGCGCAATGCGGTGTGGAGCTACGAGACGCCTTACGATGCGGTCGCCGCGATTGCCTCGCACGTGGCCTTCTACCCGGATCGCGTCGACAGCATCGATATCGGCGGCATCGGAGATTGAATGTGCCGGCGCAGTCAGGGTGACAGCGCCGCGTCGATCATTGCCACGGCGAGTCCGGTCAGCAACGCCAGTGCGGAAGCGATAAACCACCGCACTGTCCTGCGGTATTCCTCCACCGCATCGTCCTCGATGCGCAGCGCGCGGAACAGCGCGACGATCTGCAGCGAGACCGCTGCCAGCAGCGAGATCGCGGCGAACACCGCGCGCACGTTCCAGTGGCCCGGGCTTTCGAAGCCCCAGAAGCGCCAGAACGCCAGCGAGAATCCCAGCAACACCGTGATGGCGGTGATGATGCCCTGGCGGTAGCCGCTGGGCACCACCGGCGGCACGGGGGCCGGTGGCGTAGCGGATTCGGCGGGAGGTTTCGGCAGTGGCGGCCATGGCACCCCCTGCGGCGCATTGCAAGCGCGGGTTGTTATCCAGGCAGTCTAGGCTGCCATGCGCCGAGTGCAATACCAGGCCGGCGCAGCCGGTGCTTCAATCAGCCCTTGCTGAAGATGCTGTAGAAGTCCGGCGCGCCGCTGTCTGGCATGCTCAGGTCGAGCGAGCCTTCGATATGCTCGAGGTGCTCGGCCATCAGTGCGCTCGCGCGCGCGGCGTCGCGCTGCTCGATGGCATCGATCAGCTGGCGGTGCTCGTGCTCGGCGCACGCGGGCGCGCCGGGCCGATCGTACAGCGTGATGATCAGGCAGGTCAGCGAAACCATCTCGCGGATCAGCTTTTCCAGGATCGCATTGCCGGCCATCTCGGCCAGCAGGATATGGAATTCGCCTGACAGCCGGATCATCGCGGCGCGGTCGCCGCGGGCGCGAGCGTTGTCTTCTTCCATGGCATGGCGGCGCAGGCTGCGGACCTTGGCCGACGTGGCGCCCAGCGCCAGTTCCGCGGCCAGCGCGGGCTCGACCACGCGGCGGGCCTGGAAGACCTCGCGCGCCTCGTCGACCGTGGGACTCGACACGAAGGCGCCGCGGTTGGGCACCAGCGTCACCAGCTTTTCATGCGCGAGGCGGGCAAACACTTGCCGGATGCGGGCGCGGCTGGCGCCGGTGACTTCGCACAGGCGTTCTTCGACCAGCTTGGTGCCGGCGAGCAGGCGATGCTCCATGATCGCGGTGAGCAAACCAAGGTAGATCGCCTCGGTGGCGGAGGCCTCGCCGGCGGCGGACTCGTTGCCGGCAGGTTCCTCCGGATTGCTGGCTGGCGGTGCGGCTTTGGGTGCGGGCCGGCGCGGCGCTTTCGCCGCCGCGCCGGGCGCCGCCTTCTTCGATGTGGTTGCCATATCGGGGTACGGACAGTCGGGATGTCGCCGGAAGTGGCGACGAAATACGGCTATATCGTACACAAATATGGCGACGAGGGCGTCGCTCCTCAGGCCGTGGCAGGCTCCCTCGTCGCGCCGGCAACCGCAGAGGCAGCCGTCGCGGGGCGGAACGGATGCACCTGTGCCCAGTGCCGCGCGATGTCGACACGGCGGCAGATCCACACCTTGTCATGGCCCTGCACGTAGTCGAGGAAGCGCTGCAGCGCGCGGAAGCGGCCGGGGCGGCCGAGCAGCCGGCAGTG
>NZ_JAGIQB010000118.1:0-6051 GCF_017815025.1 Cupriavidus phytohabitans | reverse complement strand
TCTGCTTCCGCAAAACTAATCTGTCGCTTCATCACCGGACTGAACCATGGACATGACTATGACAACGCACTCACCCATCCGCGATGACTCGCGCACTGATTTATTCAGCATTTCCCTAGCAGGTTGCGAGCCAGTTTTCACATCGGCTCTACGGGGTGCCTTTAGCACTCACGCGAAGACAGTCGTGCCGACAAGGCGTATGACACGTATGATTTCGTAAATGATTGCCGGCGCGTAATATAACCTGCATGTCGCACACAACGACGCCGCTAGGACGGAGCGCGATCGATGAGCGTATATCGCACGGCTGGATGAGTAAGGTCATCCGCATTTCAGCTGGGGCAAGGTGGTCGGTCGGATCCGGGAGACGGTGTATCACGGCATCAAGAGGTCAGCGTGCACTTCAAACTGATAATGGTCGCGAGCAACCTCACGCACATGGCGCGAATAATGGATGCGGTGCCATACCGGAGCGGTGAAATGAGTCGCCGATGCGCGCGGTCGGGAGGCCTGGCATCCACGCGCAGGCGCGTTGCACTGATCGGCGCGTCCGGATTTCTGTTGGAAATTCACACGCGAAACATTCCTGATCATCGCTTGGGTCCCTTATGACGAGGTGCTTTTCAACAACTTGCTGGAGGCTTGGGGGGGCCGTCGCCAAGCCTGAAACTAAGGTTATCCGATAAAGCAAGCAGGAGGTCACGATGCTCGAACCCACAGATGCACTACGTCAGCACCGAACCGAGGTAATTTCGGCAATACTGCACGCGCTGGGTGACAATGAACTCGATGAGGCACAGGCTCAGATCGAAAATCTTATTGAACTGACAAAACTGCCATCTGATCACCCGGACATTCTGGTGTTTCGGGTTCTAGTTTATATCCAACGTGGGGAAGCGTTAAACGCTTTGCATTACCTCAACGGACTGGACCAGCAACATTGCCCTGATCTACGGACACTGTGCCTGTATTTTCTGGAGGATCCACTCTGGGAAGGTCTCGCTACTGAGTTGGCAGAAAGTGATCCTCGCCCCCATATCCGCACGTCGATGGGGTTACTGATCAACAGACGACCGGGGCTCCCTGTATCAGGTGTTACCTCATGACGCTACGCTTGACGGATCGGGTCGATCTCGATCTCTATTACGATATTGAGAGCGCCCGGTTTGACGAGTCAGTGCGACGCATCGTCACCAGGGAGGCGTTTAAATCGGTGTATGCCGATTGCCATTCGATTGGGATCGAGTGCAACGGTCTTGACATTGGAGGCGTGATCTACGATGGAGAGTCTGCACACATAGCTATTCTCCCCTCGCATCACGGACGTTGGGCAGCTTTGCTTAATCCCATATTGGTTTGGTTGTTCAGCTTCCGGCGGGAAATATTCATTCACCTTGAGCCGTGGAACAGCAAGGGCTTGGCATTTGTGGAGCGTTGCGGCTGGCAGCGTGTTGGGACTATGGAAGACACTATGGTTTATCGCATGACGCCAGACAGCGGGAGTCGAGCCGCGCGTGTTGACTTGAACGGGCTGTCACATTGCCGGCCGTCGCGAAAGCTCGGGTGATGAGCAATGCTAAACCGCTTTATCAGGGCCATCGCTTTCCGGCTGCCGTATCGGCTGTGTGTGTCAATCACGACATTGGTTTTCACGTTGTTGCATCGCGCAGGAATTTCCTCAGGGATGGTGTACTCATGCAACTGGGGTACGCATGAACAACGCTGTTTTCAGCAGAAAAGGCGCAAGAAACAAGCTGAGCATGCTTCCCCTTTGCCCCCTCGGCCTTCCATTGTTGCCTGGGCGAGCGTAGCAGTACCTGTCACTTTCGCCCCAGCCGCCGTCTCTATCCCTCGTATAATGATAAAGTTCTCTCGCCATGAATGATCGTACGGAAGTCTGCCCGCTTTCACGTCCGACAATGTTCCAGCCGGTATCCATCCCATAGAAAATGCGTTCGCTTTTTTCGGTGATTGGAAAAGTTATCGGTGAATTGCATCGCAGACATCGCAGCAGTGAGTTCCTGCAGTTTCTACGCACGATTGAAGCCAGCGTGCCACCTAAGCTCGATGTGCATCTCGTCATGGACAACTACGGCACGCACAAGACGCCGTCGATCAAGGCTTGGTTCGCTCGCCATCCGCGCTTCCATGTTCATTTCACGCCGACCTCCGCCTCATGGATCAATCAAGTGGAACGCTGGTTTGCCGCCATCACGGAACAAGCACGCATCGATCAACCCGACAACTTGAGCAAGCCATCCAGCAATACCTCGACCTGAACAATACCATCCCCCCCGCCTTTCGTTTGGACAAAGTCCGCCGATGACGTCCTCGCCAGCATCAGGCAACTTTGTCTGCGAATTTCTGACGCAGGACACTAGGCCTGTCCAATCAACGTTTCAACTACTGGGCCAATTGCAGATTGGTCAACTCGTCGCATGTCGCTGGGGGGATGAAACTGGAGCGCACTCTCTCTCGATCGAAGACTAAGGTGGATGATGTTCAAAACCCCAAATGGTTGGTATTCACGTGGGTGTCCGTGTTTCGACGATCATCCAACCGCTTTCAGCCAGTCCACGCGATGCGTCTGTTATGCTCAAACGGCAGCGACCAATCGTCAGGCGTACGCCATCCAGTCGGCCCACGCCTGTCTTCCGGATAGCGAGATGATCTCCTGCCGTGCGCGGGCGCTGGGGCGCGTCGCGTTGTCAGCTCTGATCGCGATGATGCGTGCCTGTTGCCGCCGCTTCTACCCAACTTGCCCGAGTCGCTGCAGGTTCCGTCTGGCGAGGTGCAGGAAGACGTGCTGACAACAACCGGGGACGTCCTGTACCAGTGTGACCGCAGCGCCGACGGAGTTGCTTGGGTTGTACAGCGTTGAATCGACGCTATCAACCCAGCGAGCTAAAGCTTCGGCACCGCCTTACCGGGCGCGGCTACTTCACTGACTATGGCGACATCTACGTCGTGACCCGACAGTAAGCCCTCTGTGTGCGACGGAAGGCTCGACGCTATCAACAGGTTAGCTGGCCGCTGCTAAGAGTTTACCTTTACGCGATGAACGCGATCCTTGGAGATCGAGAAAACTCACCTCTCAGATGCGCTGGATCGATGAATACATGGCACCAAAGTTTTAACGAGCGCTACGAACAAGGGATGGTGTTCAAGACAACGTTGGCAATGGCGAACTGTGATGCTGAGCGTGGTCGGTTGCATTCAGTGAGCTATTTCGCTCGGATTCGACGCCAAATTCGGCATGAACTGGAACGTTGTCGGCCATGTGTCGGGCCCTCGACCCGAACCCAGGCGCAATTAGCCCCTGGCATGCGACTGCAGTTGCTGCGTGTTCTTCATCAGCCCGCGATAACGCACCTTCATGTGGCCAAACTGGTTGAGGACTCGAAACGGATGTTCTGCCTTGGCGCGAATGCGCGCCTTGACCCATTCGAGTTCATCCTGCAACTTGCCAAGGGCACCGGCTTTGTTCAGCAAGCGACGCTTGCCTGGACGCATCGCGACATGCCAGTCCACCACGATCCCTTGGGTTTCATCGCCCTTGTCGACGCCTTGGTAACCTGCGTCGCCAAACACGTCGGCCTCCTCGCCATGCAGCAGGGCATGCGCTTGCGTGACATCGTTGACGTTGGCCGCCGTACCCACGACGGCATGGACCAAGCCCGAGTCGGCATCGACGCCAACGTGCGCCTTCATTTCAAAGTGCCAGGTGTTTCCCTTCTTGCTCTGGTGCATTTCGGGGTCGCGCTCGCCGTCCTTGTTCTTGGTCGAACTCGGCGCGGCAATCAGGGTGGCATCAACTGCCGTGCCCTCCTTGAGCAGGTAACCCTTTGCGCTAACCTGCGCGTTCACCGTCTTCAAAAATTGCTCGGCCAATCTGTGTTGTTCCGCCAGGTGCCGAAACCTCGGGATGCTCACAGGGGCCGGCAACCGGCTCATGCCGCCCAGCCCCGTGAACTCGCGGTACAGCGGCACGTCGTACAGCGCCCCTTCCATCGCTACGTCGCTCAAGCCGAACGACCGCTGCAAACAGTGAATGCGTGGCATCGCTTCGATGGGAAATGGCTTGCGATCAGGCGCTTTCGTCGGCGCATGCAGCGTAATCAGCGCCACGAATCCACTTCTACGGCACCACGCGCTCCATCTCGTCGAGAAATACCCGCTTACGCGTACGCCGGCACGTCAGGTTCAGATCGGTCTGTTTCATGCGTTCATTGCCCCCCAACCGCTCCGCTGAACATGCGGACATTTGCCAATTTTGAACACCATCCCTAGCGCTTATCGCAGCCCGCAATTTGTTCAAGATATTTCGCGCACATTCCCTGGCAAGTGGGCGCTTCCTTGTGGCGCACCATACCTTCGCTCCTCGGTTCGGCGATTTGCTAAAGGCACTCCGAATAATCGCGAATGCGAGAGGCTGCGTATCAGAATTGGCCGCCAATTTTCCGATATTCTCAAAAATCTGCTGTTTGCAACACGCGTATTGCGTCTTGAGGGAGTTTGCCGAAATGTTTCTAACATTCTACTTTCCACTGGCGGCATCGCTATCAGTTCCAAACGTACCAGAGAGCTTCCTCAATAAGATCTGCGACGGTAATCTCAATGCTGCCGCAGCACAAGCAAGCAGTTGGCTGGACATCTCGAAAACCGTCGAGTTGATCGGACTGCGTCGACTGTATGCCGATATTCAGATGACAATCGGCGTCTGCGACGAGGCAGAAGAACACTATCGCAGTGCACAAAAGGCAATGCGTTCAGGGCGCCATGCGCTCCGCACGGCGTCGTGCCGTAACGCCGCCTGGCAGGCACTGTTTCGCCATCGACTCGCGATGGCGCTGACATGCTTCGCGCGGCTTGTCGATGATCCGCAAGTTGAGCCGGCGCAGCGAGTGGAGACGCAGCTCGGCATTGTGGGCGCGTTGCACCAACTCGGCCAATCGCGATACTCGAGCGACGCGCTTGATGAGCTGGCGATCGCGATTTCGGACCCATCGCTTTGCCATTGGCACGAAATTGTCGTGACATTGCGCTATGATATTGCCGTCCAGCGCGAGCTTCGTAACGCGACGATCCTATGCGATCATGCGTATTGGCGGTCGGGTCTCGGCGATCATGCAATGTACAGTGGAGTTGCAACTGACGGAATCGATTCGATGCCATCGGCAAGCGACGAGGCCGATCGCCACGAAGCAGAGGCGCTGAACGTCTCCGGAACGCTATTGCGTCATCGGGTCAAGTATTTGTGGCATTTGCGCGCGCTGGCACGTGGTGAGGCTGCAGCCATCGGCGGCATCACGGCTCATCTGAACTGGGCCCAGCGGAGCGGTTTCGGCGCTTATCTGCAAAGCACACGCATCGAAGCTGTGCTGGCCGCGATCACTGCCAAAAAGCCACAATTGGCCGAGATTCTGCTAGAACCCTTGCATCGGATGGGCCTTTTGGCATCGACTTGCCATCGGCAGATTGAATACCTATACGCGTTCGCGAAGACTCATCAAGAGCTAGGGCGTAGCCGCGAAGCCATGCTCTATTTCAGCCGTTATGCGTTAGTCTTCGCTCGTTCCCTACGCGACGATTCGAAGGCACTTGTGTCATACGCCTGTAAGCGGGCGGAGCAAGCGCCACAACTAGATGATGTAGCGGTACGCTTGCCAGCCCGTTACCGCCGTGCGTATCGATATTTACTGCAAAATCTCGACAAACGCGATCTGTCGGTGCGCGAGTTGGCTGCGGAGGTCGATGTGACCGAGCGCGCGTTACAAAGCGCGTTCAAGCAAGCGCTCGGCCTTTCGCCTACCGAGCTAATCCGGCAACTGCGGATGGAGCGTATCCGGACGGAGTAAGGTTCCCTCGGTTTTTCGCCTTCCAGAGGCCTCGGGTTATGCGGGGCGTTCTAAAATCTGAAGTGCAACACCTTGCCATTTGGTAATGGTGTGGTGGATGACGAAGAAGAAGTACCGGCAACAGCAACCCGAAGAGCGCATGCGCATCGAGATTTGGAAGGCGGAGCAAATCGGCGTGAGGGACATGGCCTTC
>NZ_JAGIQB010000117.1:0-6290 GCF_017815025.1 Cupriavidus phytohabitans | reverse complement strand
TGAATCATGGACACACCTATGACAACGCGCTCACCAAACGCCTCGATGACTCGCGCGCTGATTTAATCAGCGATTCCCTAATCATGACAACGGATTTAGGGCTGGCGCGTTTTGTGGCTAATGGGTTGATTGGAGATACGCGCCGTGTCAAAGAAGCCGTTAGACGATGCAACGAAGAAGCGCTTGCGAGCTGGTCGGATGCTGTTGGCTCGACCAGCCGACGTGGCCTTGGCCGTGGGGGTAGCCCGACAAACTGTGTACACGGTGGAAAGCTCTGCTCGATGAAGGCGGAATTGATGTGCTACGGGCCATGCCAGGTCGAGGCCGCCCCGCCAAGCTCAAGCCGGAGCAATTGGCCGAGTTACGCGGGACGCTGCTGCAAAGCCCGACTGCGCATGGTTTTGGTACCGAGCTATGGACACTCAAGAGAGTCGGTTTGCTCATCAAGCGGACGTATCGCGTCGGGCATGGGTGGACGAGGAATGCGAGAGTCTGGATCTTGGTGATCCGCGGCGCAATCGGCGCGCCAAGGAACTGCTCAAGCGGTTTGCGGCTCTGCCGACGGCGAGTATTCCCGGTGCGTGCGATGACTGTTCGCAAACCATTAAGGCGTCTCGGTTTGTCAGCAATGAGCAGATCGATTGGCCAGACGTGATGCGACCGCATTGGGAGCGCACGACAGCAATGGCAGGTCAGTTTCCAGTGGTGCTGTGCATTGCGGACACCACCGAGTTGAACCTCAATGGCCAGGAAATGGAGGGGCTGGGGCCGTTGAGCTACGAAACCCAGCGGGGGATGTATCTCCATCCGACCTATGCGGTGACGCCCGATCGCGAGCCACTGGGGGTGATCGATGCCTGGATGTGGGCTCGAGAGCCGAAGGATGCCGACGGCAATCGTAACGGGACCAAGGAAAGCGTACGCTGGATTGAGGGGTACCAACGGGTTGCGGAGCAAGCCGCGCTGCTGCCCCCAGACACGGCTAGTGTATGTGACGGACCGCGAGCGTGACATCGCCGAGCTGATGGCGCGCGCCCAGAAACTTGGCCAACCGGCCGACTGGTTGATCCGCAGCCAACACAACCGCAATCTGGCCGATGGCGGCAATTTGTGGGATAGCGTCGGAGCTAGCCCGGTGCTTGGGGAAATCACCTTTGTCTTGCCGGGGCGTGCAGGCCAGAAGGCGCGCGAGGTCAAACAAGAGCTACGCGCAAAACGTGCGAAGCTGCCGGGTCTGGTCGCGCGGAGATCACTTGTGTAGAGGCGACGGAGATCGGAGCGCCCGCAGGCGTCAAG
The DNA here is from genome assembly GCF_017815025.1 of Cupriavidus phytohabitans. NCBI lineage: Bacteria > Pseudomonadati > Pseudomonadota > Betaproteobacteria > Burkholderiales > Burkholderiaceae > Cupriavidus > Cupriavidus phytohabitans. The sequence goes on along the minus strand of NZ_JAGIQB010000117.1, from coordinate 4,994 downwards.
CCAGTGGTTTGGCGGTTGTTGACGAACCGGGAAGCGCAGGACGCCGATGCGGTCATCGAACTCGTCGAGAGGTACCGAGCCCGATGGGAGGTGGAGAAGTTTTTCCATGTCCTGAAGACTGGCTGCAAGGTCGAAGCGCTACAGCTAGGCTCGTGTGGAGCGGGCCTTGGCGTTGATATGGTGGTAGCGTGGCGCATTACCCGGGGGCAGACTTGCCCGGAACTGGATGCGTCCCTGTTCTTTGACGCCGACGAAATTCTGGGAGCATACGTGCTTGCCAAGAAGGCCCGCCCAAAGGGACACCGGTCACACTCAATCAGATAATTCGGTTGGTTGCTTCCCTGGGTGGGTTCCTTGGGCGCAAGAGCGATGGCGAGCCTGGCGCCAAGACAATCTGGATCGGCATGCAGCGAAACATGGACGTCGCGCTCACCATTCAAGCACTGAGGGAAGAGCCATGACTTTTGTATAAAGAGATGCGCACAATTCGCAAGCGCAATTGTGTATCCCGAGCGACCTTCCTTGACCGGGCCTTCAGGCTAATCGAGGAAGCCGAGAAAACCCGGCGCCGCATCAACGGCGCCGAACACATCGAACTGCTATTTAAGGGCGTTCCCTTCAAGGACGCAACGCCGGCACAAGGTTGGCCAAATGCATCCGGTAGCCATCCTTCATCAACGCATCTACAAGCCAGTACCAGTTGTACGTGGTTTCAATGACCACTCCACGACATCTCCCGGTTGGATGCCCGGTGCCGTTTGAATCTGGACGGAATCTTTCGACAACCGCCTCTGGTAGAGAACCCGTTCAGCTTCGTCACTGACCACAACCACACTAATTCGAGGGCAGGCCGATTCCGCTAAAACTTGTTCATGCCAGCCCTGTGCGTCACGTGGGTCTACCTCCAACTCTACGCCCACCGTTTCACCGCAACGGCGTGAGGCCGGCTACATGATATAAGAATCCTGCGCTTCCCCGGATCACTATGCGCGCAGCCACGAGAACTCCCCCGCGACGATCCCTTCGAACATCTCTTCCGGCGATTCGATAATGTTACTGCGCCAATAGCGGCCATGCTCAGCGTAGTGCGAGAGCAGTTCGGCCAGCGCCGTGCCGTCGACGTCGTGGGTCATCGGCACGCGCACCACGAGCACGATACCTCCGGTATCCGTATCGAGTCCGAGTTGCGCCTGGTCCTGCGCGTAGATCATCAGGTTGGCCTCGAGCATCAGCCGGAATACAATGAGCGTACGACCGGCCGTCACTGTGCCGTAATGAAAATTCGCGTACAGCGCGTCGAGATCATTTTCGAAGTGTTCGAGCCGCACGTCAAAGCCTTCGACCTCGATCGAGCGGGTGCTCAGCACATGCTCGGCATCCGCGAGGCCGACCGTCGCGCACAGGTCATGCACCAATGCTGCGTAGCGCTCCGAACTATTTTTGGTGTCCAAGTAAAAGGCCCGCGCAACCCAGAAAAAGTCCTACCGACGCACAAACGGAACATGGTGCAGCCTTTGCAACGCGTGGTCAGGCCGGTCCTTGCAGATGTGCACCGACCGAACCACTAAGTTCGCCGCGCAGCGTTGATCCGCAGTATTCACGATGTTGGCCACAGCGCCAGCCAGCGACCTCTGCTGCATGGCCCGCGCCGCGGAGAGACAGGCGGTTCCCTGACGAACCTGCGGTGTCGTTGCGCCACCGATAGGTATAAGAGACTCCTCGTTTTTGGGGTGACGCAGAAGCGGTGCCCCGGTGTAACAGCCAGCCACCGCCATGTGGCGAGCCTCGCGCCATTAGGCCGCGCCGCGTGTGTCCGCGAGCTGACCGACGATGCGTCCCGCGGCGAACAGGCCGCGGCAGAGCTTCGCGAGATCGTCGCGGTGGAGTTCGGTCGCGCCGTGCGCGCGCCCCAAGTTTATCGCGGTTGCCTCGAGCGCCTCACGTATCGCTGCGAGACGCGCCCCTCCGGCGGGACCGGTAAGCGCCTTCTGCAGATCGTTGAAGTCGGCGGCGCACGCTTCGAGCGGTGCGTAGATGTCCGATGTCTGTGTCATGGGAACCTCACTTCGGTAGCGAAAGATAAGCGGTAGAGTTGGCCGCGCGCTGCGACGCGGGAATGTCCTCGACAGTCTGCACCACGCCCCGCGCCGCTGCAGGCACTTCATCGACGCTTCCTGTCGCGCTCGGTTTGCCTTTTGCATTCCCATCCGCAGGACCATTTCTTGCGGCGACTGCTGGTGCATTTTCCTGCAACGTATAGATATGCTTAACGCCGTCGGGTGTCTGTCCATAGCGTATATCGTCGGAAGACATCAGGAATGAGAACGGGGGTGCTGGGGTCAATGCGTCTTCCGCTTGCGCGACGCGCAAGCGGACGTCTTTAACGTTGTCGCTCAGATCGTGGCGTATTCGTGCAACGGCCGACTCCACGTCGTGCGGATTGACGACGCTGCCGCTGATCTCGAAGGTTCCGCGCCCCGTGTAGACGACCCTGAGCCCCTGCATTGCGATGGAATCCGCCATACTGCTCACGTCCCTCTGCGCGACGTCGTAGTGCCGAACGATGCGATCCGGTGAAATCCGCATCAGCATCTTTCGCAATTGCGTGTCTTCGTCGGCGGTCGCGACCATGCCGCTGACGGTCACCGTCGAACCGTGTACCTCCGCATGCACTTCCTTCATGTTGTGCGCGGCCAGTTCGCGATTCACGCGCTGCGCGAGATCAACGGCGCTGCGCGGCAACGCAGCATGGCTGAAGACCGTCGTCAGCATGACCAAACCGATCACCAGCACGGCGCCGAGCATTGCGCACGCAGACACGATGTACGTCGTCCGGCGACGGCGCGAGCGTTCGGCAGCGCCCTGCGTTTCGTCCGGCTTCACGAGTAGCGTCGAGAGCAGCTCGAGATCGCTCGGCCATGCCGCGTCATCCAAGCCGATGCAGATGACGATCTCGCCGAACTGCATCGGCACGAAGTCGAGCAGGATGACGGTGCCCGGCTCGTCGTCGGTTTGCGAGGCGAGGGTGACTCCCTGCGCGCTGTGGCTGCTTTCGTTCATGGCGGCGACGCCATCGGCCGCCGCGGCGAACGGATGCAGGCGGCATGCGCTCACCACGCCGCCTGAATCAACGACGAGCGAGACGTCGCCGCCGCTCCAGTCGGAGATGTGGATGTCGGCGTCATCGTCCGCGCCGATCCGGTGAACGCCGACGCTCAGACGCAGATCCGCGCCAGCGTGCACGCCGGTTAGGATACGCAGCAGCTTCGTCATGCAGAGCCCATTGAAGGAATGATGCGGCGCGCAGCGGCACGCCTTCGACACTCACTCTAACCACTGCCGGTGACGTTCCAGCACACAATGCGAAGCGGGCACTTGGAAAGCGAAAGTGCGCGGAAAGCACGACAGAAGCGGGGCAAAAACGCGACGCCTCAGCCGCGTTCGGCGACAAGAAGCGCAGCGCCGCGCTGTACGACGCGCACGTTCATCGCGCGCTCGCGCATGGGCTGCGTCGAGGGCCGGCCGTAGGCGAGCAGCAACAGCGGCATCAGCAGATTCAGCCGCCCGGCTCTGCTGATTTTTTTCGCCGATGCTTCCCCTTCCACGGACGCATCGCGGACAGCAGCGCGTCCTGATCCGCACGCATCGATCAGGCGCTGCCGCCATGCGTCCATGCTAGCATCGCCGGGTGCACCGGTCTGCAACTGGACTGCAAGCAGATCGATGAAACTTTCGTGCAGCCGCGCCTCGAGCGGCGCCTGCGGATGTGCGGCCGCTTCGTCGCGCAATGCGAGCAGAGCGTCACACCACAGGCGCGGCAGCGTGTCCGTGAGGTCTGTACGTGGCGCCTGTGCAGCGACGAGTTTCTGCAGCGCGCCAGGCGCGCGCCGCGCGATCGACGCTTGTCCGCCGCGCATGCGAATCTGCGCGCGCGGCACGCAATCATCGCTGTTCGCGCCGTCGCGTTTGTCATGTGATTGGCTACCGCAACCTGTGTCGCACGTGGCGCGACCGGGGTTGACTAGGCCGGCCTCCGGTGCCTTGCCCACTCCGTCGCCTGCCGCGACGACGGACCGCCGCACGCCCGTGCGGCACGCGGAATTGCGCCTCCTTGCGTTGAGCGTGGCGAGCCTGCGCGCGAGCAGCGAACCTCGCATCGCCCTGTGTTGCGTGAGGGCATAGCTGAACATGATCGTGCCGCGATACAACACGGCGACGGCGGTCTGCTGCAAACGTTCGCGAGCCGCATTCGTGTGGGCTGCCGGAGGAATCGTGGTAAGCGGTGTGCAGACGCGCGTCATTGCGGCACTGCTATAAGCATTATCTCGTTAGCGAAGTGCAGCAGCGTGGCTGCCGAAAACGGCGCAGCGATCACAATCGCTATCGTGACCGCAATCAGCTTTACGCCGTGCGAGAGCGTCTGATCCTGCATCGACGTGATTGCCTGCAGAAACGATACGCCGAGCCCCACGACCGCCGCGACCACCACAACCGGCAGCGAAATGTACATGCACAGCAGCATGCCCCGAGTTGTGACGCGCATGAGCGTGTCGATATCCATGACTGCCTCCTGATTGTCCGCGGCCAGCCGCGCTAACGATAGGTCACCACAAAGCCACGGACGAGCCCCATCACGACGAACCGCAGCAGCTTGACGGAATGGGATCGTTTATCGAAACGTTGTGGGGCGTGGCGACCGGCGAGTTGCCGATGATCGGTACATTCGCATCGCGCGCGAAGCGCAGAAATTACGCCGCGCTTTCGTCCATGCCACGCGCTGCGCGGGTGCCGCCGCAGTCGCTAGCTCTCACGCGAGCTTTTTACGTTCCGCCCTAGTTGGTGGGCTGCTCGGTCTTTTCTTCGCTCATGACTTTCTGCTCGTAATGTCGAATGGGCGCACCCATGCGCCTTCGGGGCTCGAAGGTAGCGGACCATTCGCCGCGCTGCGCGGCGAATGCGAAGCCTGTCTTCGGCAAGCGAAGTGACGCCGCCAC
>NZ_JAGIQB010000116.1:0-6343 GCF_017815025.1 Cupriavidus phytohabitans | reverse complement strand
GTTCTCTCCCGTATTGCGAAAGCCGAAGACCACGGCTTTCGCAACATCAACCGCAAACCTCATTGATCAGCGATTCCTTAGTGCTATCTTGGTCGGCTCCAGTCTTTCTCCCATGCTTCTTAACCTGCCGTCATTAGTTCATGTATGTACCGTTTTGGTAGGCTGGGGGCTTGCCATCATCGTCACGCCGTTTTCTGTGATCAGCGTCATGGCAGCTCGCTTCAGCGGTATTCCTACCCTGGTCATCAGCCTGCGGGCGAACCTAGCGTTTGTACTTGTGAGCATCGGCAGCGCCGCGCTCGTGCTCGGGTCGGCTACTTGGCTGCTGCAAGACCGCTGAGAAGGAAGTACTTATGGACTTGGCAACATCCACGAAATCCGGATCGCTGCGAGGTCAAAAAATTTGCAGGCGCGGGTCCCGGCCTTTTTTTGCATGCTGTTGTGCATGTGGCCAAAGGCTCCGTTAGGAAAGGGCGATCGCCTTTAATGAGTTGCTTCGCAGAGCTTGCGCAAACCTCCACCGGCGCGTTGTTGTGCACTGATGTTTTATTTTCGCCTACGGAAAATGCAATTAATCGCCGCGCTACCAAACCCAACAAAGGATGGAGCCAGCAGGCGAGGGGGTTGTCGGTCGTGATGTCACGTCGGGACTATGAAGGGTAGGCTCGGATATATTTTCACGATGCCGTGAAAATACCGTTCGCCTTGCCTGAAGCTGGCTGGCCGTGATCTCGGAGAAGTTGGGTGGGGGTATTAGCCCTTGTGGGTCCAGCCAATCCGATGCCGCCCCTGTGTCGCCTTGTGCCGGGCATCCTCCTCGCTGTACAGGTAGCCGCTGGTCGTCGACAGCGGGCTGTGCCCAAAAGTTGTCGCAGCATTGAGGTGCTGGCCAACATCGCGGCTCGCGGTTCCCATGCCGGCACCCTAGACTCGAATCCCTCCCGTCAGGCATTGCAATGCCATTAGTTCGGGCGGCCCGTCACCTGGGCCGCCTTCCATGCGACAAATTCCGAAGGGCGCAAGCCGTAGCGGGCGAGTACGCCTTCGTGCAGCCGCCGGAGTTCTTCGACGACAAGCGCTTGCACGTTGTCACGGTCGGTGATTGGCACGGTTGCCATGACGCCCTGCCGAATCACGGATAGCGCATCCTGATCGGGTTGCAGCACGACGTCCCGGATCGCTTGTTTGATCACCTCACGCCAGGCGAGCCGTAGCGGGTCGGGTTCGGCCAGATTTTGCTTGATGGCCAGATACTCTTGGGTTGAGCGCTCGTAGGCCCAAACGAAGAGATCGCGCAGCAATTCCACGCGGGTCATCTCATACAGGCCCAGGATGGCCCGGCTATAAGCTTGCTCCGGCACATCCAGAAACGTGAGCGGACAAAGGTTGGCACGGAACAGCGGCAGATTGGCGACCAAGCGTGAGGTGCGTTTGTTGACGTCCGCGAAGGGCTGCAGGTAGGGCACGTGCACCAACACGAAGAATGACTGTTCGAAAGGATCCACAATCTGATTCACCTTGTCGAGCAGGACATCCAGGACTTCTTCAATCTGCTGCGGGGCAGACAGTGGGCGGTAAACACTTTTGCCGATGTCCACCGCGTGCTGGCGGAGCCGGCCTTCGTCGGCCGGGTTGGGCAACAAGTTTTCCGACAAGGCACTATGCAGGTTCATCAGGGTATAGCGATCGAAACCAACCGTACCGATGTTCTCGACCAGCAGTTCGATGGCGGTCTTGTGGTTGAGGATCATCTGGGTTTCGATGGCCGCCTTGCCTTGGGCCGCCGTGCCATGCTCGATCAGCTCACGGGTATCCAGGCGTGAATAGGTGTTGCCCTCCAAATGACTCGAGGCCCATGACAGGTCGATCAGCAGCCGGTTCAGAATCGCCCGGCTATAAGTTCCGGCTGGAGCAGTGGCCTGCGCCGTCTTGCCCATCTTGTGAAGCTGGCGCCGAAGCGAGTCCGACAGATACCGTGTGACATTGGGGCGATAGGCGTCAAGGAAGTCGCGTTGGTAACCCACTGGTTTGCGCGCCTCCGGTGGCTGGTCGATATACGCGACGATGTCGCGGCTGTCGGCCGAAAGCGGGATGAAAACCGGGAAGCGGTCGTCGTCCTCGGCGGTCGCGGCAATCACCGTTGTCATCTTGCCGAAATAACGCCGGGCGCGCCCTTCGCCGACGGCCGAGACCTGTCCGCCATCGATCCATTGGCTGATCCAGCGCTGCGCGGTGCGCCGCGCAACGTCGGGATGCGCTGCGAGCAACTCACTGAGCGTCAGGCCAGCAGGGGCTGTTCGAATGCTTTGAAGCAGTGGGTGGGCGGTTGACATAGAGCGAGCGCGTGGCGCGGTTTGGAGACGAGAGTGGCGCGATTGTGGCGCAGTTCCTCAAACAGCGCCACGATTTGGCGCAGAAGCAGGGGCCCAGTCGCCCACGGATCGAACAAACTCAGGTAGTGCGTGGCGCACGCTGACGGGGAAACAGCGGTCGCGGAGCCGGGCGCCAGCGGGGATGGGGTCATGCCGGGATAAAGCCGGAAATGACACATAAGCCTAAAAGTCATAAAGAATGAGGCTTTTATGTCGTTCTGGCGGCAGGCTGGAGATAACTGCGCAACTCCTGCACGATGCCTTGCTGCGCCTCGCATTTGGCCTGGGACTGTGCCAAGGCCAGCTCAAGCTCGCGCACCTGGGTCGACAGGCTGCCAGCTTGTGCCAACGCTGCCGCCAATTGTTCCTCCAGCGCCTGGGCGTGGGCATCCTTGTCGGCGAGCTGCGCCGCCAGCACGCCGTTGCGCTGCTCGATCGGCTGCAGCGTTTCTAGCTTTTGCGCCTGGCGCCGACTGAATTCTTGCGCCTGCTGAAGAGCCTGGCGCGTATGGGACAGTTCGGCCACCAGGCGCGCGCCCTCCTGGTTCAGGCGGGTGACTTCCTCCTGCTTGACGACGATGGTTTGCTGCGCCTGGCGTAATTCGGCCTGCAGTTGCTGGAGTTGCTGCTCGTGCCGGCGCTGGTCCTGGTCGCGCCGGTCCTTGACCGCCTGGCGGTAGTGATCGAGGGCTTCGCGCGCGTGCTGGTGTTTTTCCTCGAGGGAGCGCCGGTGGGCTTCGTTCTCGGCCAGCCGCTCCTTGAGGTCAGCGACCTGCTGCTCGGCGGTGTGGCGCGCGATCGTTTCTTGCTGCAGCGTCTCGCGGGCGCGGCCGTGCGCGTCTCGCTCCTGCTGCAGGGCCGTCTCGACGCGCTGCACCTGTCCGCCCAATTGCTCGGCGTCGCGGTGCGCGGCGGCCAGATGCTGCGTGTGCCGGCGTTCCTGTTCCGCGTGCTCGGCGCGCGCGGCATCAATCCCCGCGTTGGCTTCCTCCTGCAATTGCGCGGCCAGCCGCTCCACCAGATCCTGCAACGCCTCGCTTATCGACGCCTTGCGGCCGGCGGCGCCGCCGTCCTCGGTGTCAAGTTCCCGCAGGTACTTGTGGATGGTCGTCTTCGAGCCGGTATTGCCGAGCGCGATGCGCACGGCGTCGACCGACGGGTGCTTGCCTTGCGCGATGAGCGCGTCGCGCGCCTTTTTCACGTCGGATTTGTAGAGTCCGGTGCGGGCCATCGGGCGTCCTCAATATATCATAATGGATTACATACCACGTAATTACATAACAAAAGTGGGCGCATGACAACGATGATTTGAGGGGAAACTGACACCGGATAAGGCGGCGTTATCCGGTATCATGCGCAAATTCGGGCCGCCTTTGGCCGCTTTGATCCGTAATACGGCCCTTCGGCCAGTGACAGGGAGCCCCCGATGAGCAAGCTCGATCAGTACCTGCGCGCCGCCACCCGCGACAACACGCGGCAAAGCTACCAATCGGCGGTGCGGCACTTCGAGGTCAGCTGGGGCGGCTTCCTGCCGGCGACCGCCGACAGCATCGCGCGCTACCTGGCCGACCATGCCGAGACGCTGTCGGTCAATACGCTGCGGCAGCGCCTGGCCGCCCTGGCGCAATGGCATCTCGAGCAGGGCTTCCCCGACCCGACCAAGGCGCCGGTGGTGCGCAAGGTGTTCCGCGGCATCCAGAGGGATGGCCGGGATTCGAAAAAAATCCGCCACATCTTCGCTAAGCCGCTGATTTAAATACGAAATCGATCGATGGGTCGAATGGCGGCACGCGCCGCTGCAGGTCGAGCAGGTAATCGCCGAACCGGTTGATGTGCTCGCGCCGGTAAGGCGACAACGCCTTGAGGACGTCGGCATTCACCGGATGCCCGCGCTCCTGCAAATCCTTGAGCTTGCGCGACATCCACTGAACGTTGTGGAGGATGACCATGTTGGCGACCAGCTGGTTGTACTTGATCACCTTGCGCTGTTCGTGCCGCAGATTTTCGGCGATGACGCCGTCGCCGCCAAACATCAACCACTGCGCGAAGTCATTGAACTGCTCGCTCTTGTTGGTCGCGGCATGAATAGTGCGCCGGAGCTCCGGGTCGTTCAGATACTTCAGCAAGAACAGCGTGCGGATAACGCGGCCCAGTTCCCGGAACGCGAAGTAAAGCTTATTCTTCGTGCTCTCCGATCCCAGCCGGCGCAGAATGGTCGACGGCGTCATCTTGCCGGCCTTGATCGAGACGGCGACCCGCATCATGTCAGGGTAGTGTCGTTGGATCAGGTCCCAGTCGATGGACCGGCGGCACAGGCGCTCGATATGGTCGTATCGTCGGCGTCGGTCCGCCTTGTATAGCACCAGATCCTTAATATTGCGCATGCGCGGCATCAGATTGATGCCCAGCAGGTAGGACAGGCCAAACACCGGCCCACTCTGCGCTTGGGTGTCGCCGTGAATGGTATCCGGCTGAATCTCAGAGCCATTTCTGATGAGGCCGTCCAGGATGTACACCGCCTCATGCACGCCGCACGGAATGAAGTTGCTGAAGAGTGCGATGTACATGTCGGAGACATGGTAGTAGCCAATTCCGCCGTACCCGCCATAACGGATGTGGTACTCCGATAGCAGATTCTGCTCATACAGAGTCCACTTCGTGCCATCTGCGGACGCGCGCTTGCCACTGCCCCAGTACTTAGGCAGCGCGAATTGATTGTATGCGTTGATGACCTTCACAATGGCCTTGTCGAGCCGCTCTTCCGTGACGTGATGCAGGTTCAGCCAGGCAATTTGCTTGCGGCTCAACCCCTTGACGGACCGAGCCGTCTGGCTCGCGCCCAGGTTGCAACCGTAGCAGAACAGCGTGCAGATAACTCGCTTGCGAGGGTCATCGAGCTTGGCATCGAAGCCGGACAGTGGGCCGAAAAGCCTATGCAGATTGAGCCATTGCTCCGTTTCGGTCAGCACGTCAAGGATGCTGATCTGCGGCATCGATGCGGTGATAGCCTGGTCGATCAGCATCATGTTGGGCGGGTCAGGTGCCTTGCCGGGCCGGTGGATGATCAGCCCCTGTTCTCCGAATTCGATGCCGTCGTTCTCGGGGAAGTTGGCATCCACCTCGTCGAGTGCCGTGCTCAGTCTGTCCGATAGTGTTCTGACGAAGTTCTCACCATCCGTTGGCAGGCCAACGATCTCACAGTAATGCGGTAACTCCCGTTCGAACACCTCCTCGGATACCTGATGTAGGCGGAAGTCGTCAAAGCGGTCACTGCCCTCCACGTAAAGATCGCCCGAGCTTAGCTCACGCATGACCTGATCGAACACGCACAGCTCAAAGTACCTACGATGGAGCAGACGACTACTCCGGCCATCCGGAAAGATGGCTTTCTCCCACTTGGCCGGTAGCCAGTCGAGCGGAAGGTTCAGTAGATCGTCGTCCGTAAGGTGCAAATGTTCGCGGTGCGAGGTCCGGAAGCCTTGTATCCAGGCCAATGCCACCAAGACTGTTTTGTCCTGCGAACTGGATTTGAGCGGCAAGACCTCAAGGCACTGAAAGAGCAGGGAGCGCTGCTGGCGGTATGGCGCGAGCATGAATGGAAGATCGAAGTTTCCAGCGTACGCGATATGCTCATTGCAGCGGGCAAGCGTAGCTGCTGCATCGTTACCGAGGACCTCACGCACCTTATCCAGCCGGAAGATTTCGGCAATGCCGTCATCCTCCAGAACCTGCAGCACATCGCGGAACTGGCTGACCAGGTCTTCCAAGGCGTCCGCATGCGCGAGTTGATATTGTTGCAGTCGGGTCCTGGCGAGGCCCTCGAGCTTGCGCATGACCTTGATGAAGATTTCGGCCACATCGTCGAGCGCCTTCTGCAACTGCGCGTGAATGAAGGAGCTAAAGTCGAAACTGGTGTACAGGCGGGGAATTTGAGGCGCGGAGTAGAGGGCGGTGGAGCTTTCCGCTGAGAA